>NZ_JAVHLH010000019.1 GCF_031082345.1 Brevundimonas sp.
CGCGACGTGCTGCGCGAGCACCTCACCGAGTGGTTTCCCGACGTGGAGGTACCGTGAAGATCGTCGACCTGTCGGTTGCGGTTGAGGACAGCCCGTCGGAGCCGGTCCGGCCGCAGGTCCTTGGTGGTCGGGCAGGTGGTGCAGACGATGCGGATATTGGCGTCGGCCGGGAAGGTGACGGCGCCGACGTGCGAACCGATCAGGGAGCGCATGGAGTCCGCGTTGCAGCGCTGGGGGATGGGCTCGCTCGGCGTCTCCGCCGTCGGCGCGCAGGCCGCCAGCGCCAGGGTTCCGGCCGTGAGGATCAGGGCTCTCATCCGCATTTGACCTCGCGGATCACGCCGCTGTCCTGATCGTACAGGATGTTCAGCCGGCCGGGGTTGTAGTCCATGGTCACCGGGCAGGTGGTGCAGGTCACGCGCCAGACCTCGCCGGCGGGGCGGGGCGGCAGTTCCGACCGGTTGCGGCCGATGTAGCGCTGATACTGGTCGGCCCGGCATTGCGAGGGCCCGTCTCCGGGCGGCATGGGCGCGGGCCCGGTCTCGACGGGGGCGCAGGCCGCGGCGAGCAGGCCGGCGGCGGCGAGGCCGAAAATCGGGATCTTCATGGGGCGTCTCTCCCTGGCGTCAGCCGCAGCGAACCTGTTCGACGATGTCCGTCTGGGCGTTGAAGAAGATGTTCAGGCGGTGGGGCGAAAAGTCCTCGGTCACCGGACAGGTGGTGCAGGTGACCCGGCGATTGACCACGTCGACCGGAACGGGGATCTCGGTCTTCGGTTTCCCGACCAGCCACTGCATCTCGCCGGCGCGGCACAGGTCCGTCGTCGGGCTGACCAGGCGAACCCCGACCGGCTGGCGCATCTGGGCCTCCTCGACGGCGCGCGGCGCGGACGCGTCCGAAGCGGGGGTCGAACAGGCGGCGAGCGCGGTCAGAGCCAGCAGGGACGGGCCGATCAGGCCGCCTTTTCCCAGCGCCCCTCGGGCGACTGCTTCCAGTAGGCGAGGTTGGCACCGCCGTCCTTCAACGTCTTCCAGCGCACCCGGGCCGCGGCCAGCGCCGCCTCGTCCCTGCCGTCGAAGATGATGAAGCATCGATCGAACCCTTTCGTATCGCCAAGCTGTGCGTCGTCCACGATGAACAGCGCCTGAGCGCCGTTCGGGTTCTCTTCGTTCTGCGTCAGCAGGATGGGCTGGCGCGCCGCCTCGGGCTCCGACGCCCGGCCGTGCGCCAGGAAGCTGTCGTCCCGGTAGGTCCAGAGCCGTTCGTCGATGTCGTCGAGACGCCGTTCGTCGGCGGCGCGGACCAGCGCCCGCCAGCCCCGCTCGCGCGTCTTCTCCAGCAGGCCGGGCAGCACCTGGTCGAGCGTCGAGCGCTCGAGGTGGTAGAACCAGATTTCGGGGCCGGTGGTCATGTGGCTCGCACCTTACCCGGGCGACGGGCCGTTCGCCTACAGCCGAGTCTCTGACGGAGAAACGGGCGCGGCTGTGTTGTCCGGCGTCACGGTTGGCGCGGCGTCATTTCTTCAGCGCGGGCATGTCCCGGCCGCCCTGGTGCAGGATCAGGCCGTCGACGGCGCCCGAGGCGTCGCGAGTGAAGGTGACCTGGGCGTCGACCACGCGCAGGAAGAACGCGTCGGCGGCTTCCGCATGCAATTCGAAGGCGCTCTGACCGGTGGCCTGGGCCATCAGCTTGCCGTCCACGACCGATACGGTGATGGCGAAGGTCGGCGACAGCTCATAGACGCCCTCGTAGGCCCGCAGCACCTCGGGCGCGACCGTGAACGCCTGACGCTCGCCGGGTAGGGTGACGGTCTGGCCGCGGGCGAGCGCCATAAGAGAGCCGCCGACCTGGTCCGCGCCGGGGCCGTTGAGATTTCCCAGCACGACGACCGTGGTCCGCCGCGCCGGATCGAAGGCCATATAGGTGTTGAAGCCCTCGATGCCGCCCGAGTGGGCGACGGTCGTGTCTCCGTCCTTCTCCTTGACCACCAGGCCGAAGGCGTACTGGTTGCGAACGGGCGTGGTCAGGAGGGTGAGCGACTCCGGGCGCAACAGACGGCCGCCGAACAGGCCCTGTTCCCATTTCAGCAGGTCGTGGGTGGTCGAATACAGGGCACCCGCGCCCTGCGGGATGCTCATGTCGACGTAATCGGCGTTGACGAAGCCCCGGGCGGTCGGGGCGTAGCCCGAGGCCCGATGCGGCAGGATGGCGGCGTGGCTGTCGTAGCCGCTGTCGCTCATGCCGAGGGGCTGGAAGAGAGCTTCGGCGACGAAGTCGGCGTAGGACTTGCCGCTGGCCTTCTCGACGACGGCGGTCAGCAGGACATAGCCGGAGTTGGAATAGGTCCAGCCCTCGCCCGGCTGGAAGTCCAGCGGATGGTCGCGAAAGCGCGCGATCAGGCTGTCGATCGTGGCCGGCTGGGTCTTCGACGTCTCATAGTCGTCGAAATCGGTGAAGCTGGGCACGCCGGAGGTGTGGGTCAGCAGGTAGCGGATCGTCACCCCGTCCCAGGCCGCCGGCGCATCCGGCAGATACGTCTTCACCGGCGCGTCCAGATCGACCAGTCCCCGCTCGTTGAGGATCATGATGGCGACGGCGGTGAACTGCTTGGACACGGACGCCAGGCGGAATTTGGTGTCGCCGTCATTGGGAATGCTCCATTCCCGGTTGGCGAAGCCGTAGCCCCGGTCGAGCAGGACCTCGCCATCGCGCGCGACCAGAACCGATCCCGAGAACTCCTCCGCCTCGACCGAGGCCCGCACGACCTCGTCCATGCGCTCCGGGTCCTGGGCGAGGGCGGGGGCGGCGGAAAGCGCCAGGGCGGTCAGGCTGACAAGGGCGAGACGCACCCCGCCGTGGCGGGTCCGAAACAGGTGGCGGGCGCCTTGGCCCACGGTCTCGAAGACGATGGTATTCGACATTTTGGCGCCCTGTGGAGCGTGACGGTCACGCTGTCAGAGAGATGAGGCTGTGTCCGCCGCCCGTGGATGCACCCGGCTGCATGAGGTTTCTGTAACGAAGCCGGCCTAGCCGCGCTCCAGGCCGTAGATGGCCTCGGCGATGTCCTCGACCTTGGCGGTCATCACGGCCTGGGCATCATAGAGGCCGCGGTTGTAGAAGAACGGTCCGATCTCGCGGCTCAGGAAGTCCAGCAACATCTCCGCGGGCAGGGCGGCGAGGTCCGTCTCCAGCTCGTCACGGAAGTAGACCCGCAGTTTGGCCGTGATGGCGTCGGTCTCCTCGCGGCTGAATGTGATGGGCTTCATTCAGCTCACCTCCGCCAGCGCTTCTTCGGCCTGCATCCAGGCGGCCTCGGCGGCGTCGAGATCGGCCTGGGTCTTCGCCCTTGCCCGCGTCAGGCCTTCCAGCGCCTTCGGATTGCTGACGGCGGCGTTGGAGAGGTCGTCGTCGATGCGGGCGACCTCGGCGGTCAGGGCCGCCATCCGCTCCTCGGCCTTCTTGACCGCATGACGCAGGGTCGAGGGTGAAGGGCCGGATCTCTTCTCGTTCTTTTTCGCGGGCGCGGCGGCGGGCGCGGCCTTCGCTTCCGTTTCGGCCTTGATCTGCGAGGGCTTCACCGCCGCCTGTTTGGCGCGATCGAGGACAAATCTGGCGTAGTCGTCCATGTCGCCGTCCCAGGGCTTCACCGTGCCGTCGGCGGCCAGCCACAGGCGGTCGGCGACCATCTCCATCAGCGAGCGGTCGTGGGTGATCAGGATGACGGCGCCGGAGTAGTCGTTCAGGGCGTCGAGCAGGGCGCGGCGGCTGTCGATGTCGAGGTGGTTGGTCGGTTCGTCGAGGATCAGGATGTGCGGCGCGTCCATCGCCACCTGGTTGAGCAGCAGGCGGGCGCGCTCGCCGCCGGACAGGCTGGCGACCGTGGTCTCCTGCTTCTCATAGCCCAGACCCCATTGCGCCAGCTTGGAGCGGCGCGCGCTCTCGGCGGCGTCGGGCATGGCGCGGCGGATGATCTCCAGCGGCGTGTCGGTCGGGTCCATGGCCTCGATCTGGTGCTGGTGGAACCAGCCCACCCGCATCTTGCGGTCGCGGTGCAGTTCGCCGCTTTCGACGTTCAGGGCCCCGGCGATCATCTTGGCGAAGGTCGACTTGCCGGCGCCGTTGACGCCCAGCAGGCCGATGCGGTCGTCCAGGTCCATGCGCAGGTTGAGATTGCGCAGGATCGGCTTGCCCGGCTCATAGCCGACATTGGCCTGTTCCAGCCGGATCAGGGGCGGGGCCAGGGGGCGCGGCGGCGACGGCAGGATGAAGGGGGCGACGCGCTCCTCGATGGTCGTCGCCACCGGCTGCATCTTGGCCAGCCGCTTCATGCGCGACTGGGCCTGGGCGGCCTTGGAGGCCTTGGCCTTGAAGCGGTCGACGAAGGCCTGCAGGTGGGCGCGCTCGGCGTCCTGCTTGGCCTTGGCCGACATCAGCAGCCGGGCCTTTTCGGCGCGGGCCTTTTCGAACTGGTCGTAGTTGCCGGTGTAGAGCTCCAGCGTCCGGTTCGCGAGGTGCAGGATGTGGGTGCAGACCTCGTTCAGCATCTCGCGGTCGTGCGAGATGATCAGGGCCGTGTGCGGGTATTTCTTCAGCCGCGCCTCCAGCCACAGGGCGCCTTCGAGGTCCAAGTAGTTCGTCGGTTCGTCGAGCAGCAGCATGTCCGGCTCGGCGAACAGGGCGGCGGCGAGGGCCACGCGCATGCGCCAGCCGCCCGAGAACTCGGACATCGGCCGCTGCTGGTTCTCCTGGTCGAAGCCGAGGCCGACGAGGATTTCGGCGGCGCGGGCCGGGGCGGCGTCGGCGTCGATCTCGATCAGCCGGGTCCAGATCTCGCCCATCTCCTCGGGCTCGGCCGTCTCCAGCCGGGTCAGAAGGTCGTGGCGTTCGACGTCGGCTTCGAGAATGGTCTCCAGCACGCTGACCGGCGTGGCCGGGTGCTCCTGATCGACGGAGGCGATGCGGGCCGTCTTCGGCAGGCTGATCTCGTCGCCGCCGGCGGCCAGTTCGCCGAGGATCAGCTTGAACAGCGTCGACTTGCCGATGCCGTTGCGGCCGACCAGCCCGACCTTGGCGCCCGGCGGCAGGCTGACGGACGCGTCTTCGAGGAATTTGCGGCCCCAGGCGTTGAAGGTCAGGTCGGTGATCTGGAGCATGGCGAAGACGTAGGTCCGATAGGCGAGGGGCGCTCCCGGCGGTCGCCGAGCGATAGGGCAAACGGGGATGTTGGAAAGGGCGGAGGGCGCGTCTATAAGCCCGCCACCCTCAATCTCCCAACAAGAAGTCACTCCCATGACCGAACGCACCTTCTCGATCATCAAGCCCGACGCCACGCGCCGCAACCTGACCGGCGCCATCAACGCCGTGATCGAGGGCGCCGGCCTGCGCATCGTCGCCCAGCGCCGCGTCAAGCTGACCGAGGCCCAGGCCAAGAAATTCTACGAAGTCCACGCCGAACGCCCGTTCTACGGCGAACTGGTCGGCCAGATGACGGCCGAGCCGGTCGTGGTGCAGGTGCTGGAAGGCCCGAACGCTGTCGCCGCCTATCGCGAAGTCATGGGCGCCACCAATCCGAAGGACGCCGCCGACGGCACCATCCGCAAGCAGTTCGCCCTGTCGATCGGCGAGAACTCGGTGCACGGCTCGGACTCGCTCGAGAACGCGAAGATCGAGATCGCCCAGTTCTTCACGGACGACCAGATCGTCGGCTGATCCGACGGTCCCGCAGTCGATACGGACGGCCGGCTCCCTCGCGGGGCCAGCCGTTTCGCTATGCAGGGGCCGGGTGAGCCGCCTCGACCCGCTTGCGCGCGGTGGCGAAGGTCTTGACGAAACGCACCCTCTTGAGCCGGTCGCGCGGCGTCGCCTGCATCAGCGATTTCAGCACGGCGTGGCTGGCCCCGACGACGATGACCTCGGCGTCATCGCCTTGCATCCTGGCCAACAGGTCGGCGAAGGCGAGCGCCCCGGTGGGGTCCAGCATCGGGACGTCTTCCAGCCGCAGGATCCAGGTGCGCCGCCGGGTCCCGATCCGGTCCATCGCATCCTTGATCAGGCCGGCGCTGCCGAAGAACAGCGGCCCCCGGAAGGTCAGCACGCCGACGTCCTCGGGCAGGCCCTGGTTGGGGGCGTAGCGGCCTTCGCCGATGTCCGGACGGTCGCCCTCGATCAGGGGCGCGCGGCCTTCGAGGGTGGCCAGGGCCGACATCCGGTGCATGAAGATGAAGGTCGCCAGGGTCATGCCGACGCCGATGGCCACGGTCAGGTCGACCAGCACGGTCAGGCCGAAGGTGGCGAGCAGCACCGCCCGGTCGCCGCTTGAGGTGCGCAGGATAAGGCGGAAGCGATGGCTCTCGGCCATGTTCATCGCCACGACCACCAGAATGGCCGCCAGCGCCGCCATCGGCACGAACACCATGACCGGCGCCAGCACCAGCATGAAGACCAGCAGGAAGGCCGCGTGCAGCATCCCGGCCACGGGCGTGCGCGCGCCGGCGCGGATGTTAGTGGCCGTCCGGGCGATGGCGCCGGTGGCGGGCAGGCCGCCGACCGCCGCCGAGGCGATATTGGCCACGCCCTGCGCCGTGAGCTCCATGTTCGAACGGTGCCGGCGTCCGGTCATCTGGTCGGCGACCACGGCCGAGAGCAGGGATTCGACCCCGGCCAGAAGGGCGATGGCGAGGGCGCTGGGCAGGACGTCGACCGCCTTGCCCCAGGTCCAGAAGGACAGGTCGGGCAGGGGGATGCGCGCGTTCATCTCCCCGAAGCGCGAGCCGATGGTCTCGACCGGGAGGCCGATGGCGGCGACCGCCACGGCCGCGGCGACGGTGGCGATCAGGAAGCCCGGAGCCTTGGGCGCATGGCGTCGCATCACCAGAATGGCGGCCACGCAGACCGCCGACAGCGCGACCGCCGGCGGCGTCAGCGTGTCTCGCGCGGCCCAGAGCGCCTGCATCTTGGGTATGAACTCGGCCGGGACCTCCGCGGCCGTCAGTCCCAGAAGGTCGGGGAGCTGGCTGGCCAGGATGACCACGGCGATGCCGCTGGTGAAGCCGGTGGTGACCGGGTCCGGGATGTATTTGATCAGGCTCCCGACCCGGGCGAGACCGGCCACGACGAGGATGGAGCCGGCCATCAGGGTGGCCATCAGCAGGCCGTCGTAGCCGTGCTTGCTGATCACGCCGTAGACGATGACCACGAAGGCGCCCGTCGGCCCGCCGATCTGGAAGCGGCTGCCGCCCAAGGCGGAGATCAGGAAACCCGCCACCACGGCGGTGACCAGGCCCGCCTCGGGCGTCGCCCCGGAGGCGATGGCCAGGGCCATGGCGAGGGGCAGGGCGACGACGGCGACCGTCAGGCCGGCGATCCCGTCGGCGCGGAAATCGACGAAGCCGTAGCCCTGCCTCAGGACCGTGACGGTTTTTGGCAGGAACAGTTTCCAGTCAGCGCCCATCGCCCGCCGCCTTCCGCTCGACCAGCCGCACCCCGCGCCCCGTCCCCTGGCTCGGCGCGCCCTCGGCGATCATCTCGACCCCGGCGTCCGCCAGCGCCGTCACCACCTTCTCCAGACTGTCGACCACCGCCCGCACCGAACCGGGGCAGGCCTCCATCCGCTGCACCGTCTGCGGCGACAGCCCGGCCAGCCGGGCCAGCTCGCGCTGGTCGATGCCGAGAAGCGCCCGGGCGGCGCGAAGCTGGGGGCCGGTGATCATGAGGGAAGTCTCTCTTGTGATAAATGATATATCACCAAGAGTGTCTGACAACGCAAGTATGACGGATGCGCCCACATCCGAACCTCGGCGAGGATCTCCCGACCTGCGCCATGGAAAACGGCCCCGGCGGTTCGCCCGCCGGGGCCGTCCTCAGTCCATAACGAACGCGCCGGCCTACCAGATGCGGGCGCGGGCGTCCGGCGCCAGGTACTGTTCGTCGCCCGGCTGCACGCCGAACGCCTCGTACCAGGCGTCGATGTTACGCACCGTCGCGCCCGCCCGGTACTGGGCCGGGGCGTGCGGATCGACCGTCACCTGCTGGCGCAGGGCTTCGTCGCGGATGTTCGAACGCCACACCTGGGCCCAGCCCAAGAACACCCGCTGGTCGCCGGTCAGACCGTTGATCACCGGGGCCGGCTGGCCGTTCAGCGACATGCGGTAGGCGTCCAGCGCCAGCAGCAGCCCGCCGAGGTCGGCGATGTTCTCGCCCATGGTCAGGTCGCCGTTGACCGAGGCCCCTTCCAGCGGCGTCAGGGCGGAGTACTGGGCTCCCAGCACCTTGGCGCGTTCCTCGAACTTGGCGGCGTCCTCGGCCGTCCACCAGTCGCGCAGGGCGCCGTCGCCATCGGTCTTGCGGCCCTGGTCGTCGAAGCCGTGGGTGATCTCGTGACCGATGACGGCGCCGATGCCGCCATAGTTGACCGCCGGATCGGCGTTCGGATCGAAGAACGGCGCCTGCAGGATGGCGGCGGGGAAGACGATCTCGTTCCGCACCGGATTGTAATAGGCATTCACCGTCTGCGGGGTCATGCCCCACTCCAGCGGATTGACCGGCTGGGTCAGCTTGGCGACGTTGAAGGCCCATTCGAAGGCGGCCGACCGCTCGACATTGCCGTAGAGATCGCCGGGCTCGAGACGCAGGCCGTCGTACTCACGCCATTCGTCCGGATAGCCGATCTTCACCCCGAAGCGGCTCATCTTGTAGAGCGCCTGTTCCTTGGTCTCGGGGCTCATCCAGTCGAGGCCGCGGATGCGGGCGGTCATGGCGGCGCGCAGATTGGCCACCAGTTCCTCCATCTGGGCCTTGGACTCGGCGGGGAAGTGACGCGCGACGAACTCGCGGCCCAGGACTTCGCCCAGCGACCCGTCGACCGTCGCCACGCCCCGCTTCCAGCGCGGCTGGTTCTCGGGCTGCCCGCCCAGGGTCTTGCCGTAGAAGTTGAAGCGGTTGTCGACGAAGGCCGACGACAGATAGGGCGACGCCTGGCTGATCACATGGAAGGCCTGCCACGACTGCAGGGTCTCGACCGGCGTCTCGGCGAACACCCGCGCCATGCCGGGGAAGGCGGTGTTGTTGGCGGCGATCAGCACCGGAGCCGCGTCGAGGCTGGCGCCCTCGGCCCAGGCGGCCCAGTCGAAACCGGGCGCCGTGGTCGTCAGCTCGGCGATCGTGGTCGGATTGTAGATCTTGTCGATCTGGCGGTTCTGGACCGCGGTCCAGTGCTGTTCGGCGATGCGGGTCTCGAAGGCGACGATATCCGCGGCCGCCTTCTCATGATCGGGCCAGCCGGCCAGTTCGAGCGCCTTGGCGACATAGGCCTGGTAGGCCGCCTTCTGCTCGGTGAAGCTCTCTTCGAGATAGTAGTCGCGGTCCGGCATGCCGAGGCCGCCCTGGACGATGTAGGCGCTGGTCTTGCGGGCGTCCTGCAGGTCCTCGAAGATCTGCGCGCCGAAGATGGACGAGCCGAAGCCGGCCTGGGTGCGGCCCATCAGGGCGGCGATCTCTTCGCGGGTGTCGGCCGCGCGGACCTCGGCCAGGTCGGCGTCCAGCGGACTCGCGCCGAGCCGCTCGACCGTCGCCTCGTCCATGAAGCTGCCGTAGAAGGCGCCGATGCGGCCGGCGTCCTCGCTGGAGCCCGGGTTGGCGACGCTTTCCTCGATCAGGGTCTTCAGGTTCTCCTGCGAGCGGTCGTGCAGCATGTGGAAGGCGCCGTACGAGGTGCGGTCCGCCGGGATCGGCGTGTTCTTCAGATAGACGCCGTTGGCGTACAGGTTGAAGTCCGCGCCGGGGCGGACGGACGTGTCCATGCCAGCCATGTCGAAACCGAACTCGCCGATCGCCGGCTGGGTCGTCGATGGAATCTCGACGATGGGCGGAGCGTTCTGGGCCAGGGCGGCCGGAGCCGCGAGCAGGAGGACGGCGCTGGCCGCGCAGGCCATAAGGCGAAGTTTGAGCATGAAAGCCCCCGATTGGAATCCGGCCGGCAACCTGACTCAACCCCGCGAGGCTGTCGCGGCGAAAGTCGCCAGATTACAAACTTCTCATCTCCGCCGGCAGAAGTCCGCCAGGGCGCGGGGATACAGGTTGTGCTCAGCGGTCAGCACCCGTTGCGCGAGGCTGGCGGGGATGTCGTCCGCCAGCACCGGAACCGTCGCCTGGGCCAGGATCGGCCCCTCGTCGACGCCCTCGGTGACCAGGTGCACGGTGCAGCCGGCCTCGACATCGCCCGCCGCCAGCGCCCGCGCGTGGGTGTCCAGTCCCGGGTATTTCGGCAGCAGGCTGGGGTGGATGTTCAGCATCCGGCCCTCCCATCGCCGGACCAGCCACGGGGTCAGCAGCCGCATGTAGCCGGCCAGGGCGACGACCTCGACCTCCTGAGCCCGCAGCAGGGCGTCGACGGACTTTTCGTGCGCCTCGCGATCCTTGCCGAACGGACGGTGGTCGACGACGGCGACCGCCACCCCCTTGTCGCGCGCGACCGCCAGTCCGCCGGCGTCAGGCTTGTTCGACACGACCAGAACGACCTCGAACGGACAGTCGTCGGCCCGGGCGGCGTCGATCAGGGCGGCCATGTTGGAGCCGGCGCCGGATATCAGGACGGCGGCGCGGACGCGGCCGGAACGCGGCTCTGGCATCAGCGCGCGGGCGGAGCGGGGTCGCCGACCGAGACGAACGACCCGGAGGGGCCCGGGAAGACCACCGGGCTCTCGTAGCCGTCATCCGACACCGCCGAGACGCCGAAGAAGTAGTCGTCGATGACCACGCCCGGCAGCACCAGTTCGGTGGCCGATCCGGCCCAGCGGCTGCGGGTCCATTGCGGCGCCGTCGTGGGGCGCCACCAGACGCGATAGCCGGCCGCGCCGGGAACGGCCCGCCACTTCACCGTCGTGTCCGGCTTGACCGCGCCCTCGATGGTCACGTCCAGGGGCGTGGCGGGGGCGTTAGCCAGTGCGGCCATGGCGACGACGTTCAGCCGCGCCACCTGCCCCAGATAGTCGAAGTCCACGCCGTCGATGGTGTCGCCGTAGTGCACGCCGTCTTTGACCCTCAGGTCCTGGTGCTGGCGGTCGTAGTTTTCAGCGCCTTCTGAAATGCGGACGGCGGGGAAGCCGTGGCGCAGCATCTCGACCTGGTCGCCGCCGCGGCCGTAGCGGTCGGTGCGATAGATCATCTCGACGTCGAAATTGGTCAGGTAGCGATCAGCGATCGCGTCGACGAAACGCGCCAGATTGCGCGATGAGGAATCGACCTCGCCGCCGTTGTAGCGCCGGCGCGCCTCCTGGGCCTCGGTCTCCACCGTCTTGGTGCCTTCCGAGAAGACGCGCACCCGGGTGGTGTCGCGCACGCCCGACTGGCCCTCGGAGTTGCCGACGATGTCGTTGTTCAGATTGGCCTCGACCCGCCAGCCCTGGGCCTGGGCGTAGTCGGCCAGGATCTTGCCGCCCAGAAGTCCCTGTTCCTCGCCCGACAGGGCGGCATAGACCAGGGTGGCGTCGAACCGGTGCTTCGACAGCACCCGCGCCGCCTCCAGGGCGGCCGCCACGCCCGAGGCGTCGTCATTGGCTCCCGGCGCGTCGTCGGTGAAATTCATCACGTCGGTGACCCGGGAATCGATATGGCCCGAGATGATGATGACCCGGTTGGGGTCGCCCGTGCCGCGCTGGATGGCGACGACGTTCACGACCTCGGTCGGCGTCGGCACGCGCGGGCCGGTGATGGTGTCCGAGGGGGTGACGATGGTCAGGCAGCCGCCGCAGTCGCGGCTGATGGCCTCGAATTCGCGTTGGGCCCAGCGCCGGGCGGCGCCGATGCCGCGAGTGTCCGACTGCGTTTCGGACATGGTGTGGCGGGTCCCGAAACTCACCATCGCCTCGATGTCCGCGCGCATCCGCTCGGGCCGGACCTCGCCCGCCACCTGGTGAAGCAGGGCGTGCTCGGGCGAAACGGGGGTCTGGGCCGCGGCGGAGCCCGAAACCAGCATCAGCCCGGTCAGGGCGATCGACAGCGCGCGCATCGGCGACCTCTCAGCGTAGGGAGGCCGGACCTTGCCGGGGCGCAGGACGGCGGTCAATGCGGGCCGCTTGCGCTCGCGCCCTTCCTCCGGGACAGTGTTCGTCGGAGAACCAGATGCACGCATTGATCCTTGCCGCGGCCCTTGCGGCCTTGGCCCAGAGCCCCGGTCAGGCCACCCGGGATATCGTCGTCGGGGTCTGCCTTCCGTTCGTCGCCACGGGCGAGGCGTCGGCGGACAATATCGCCCTCGCGGGCCTCGAGCCGCGACCCGGCGGCGACGGCGCCGGGGATCTGCAAACCGCCGACGGGCGTCATCTGGTCAAGCTCACCCTCGGCGGCAATGTCGAGGAGGGCACCCTGCGTCGGGCCTGCGAGGTTCAGGCGCGCGCCGGCGGCTTCGCCCAGGCGCGCGAGGCCGTGGCGGGGCCGCTGGAAAGCGCCGGTTTCACAGCCGTGCCGGATGAGCCGGAGGACTGGCCCGTCTGGACCCGCGGCGGCGTCACGGCCACCGTTCACCAGAATCCGGGCCGCGCCGCGGTCGTCCGCGTCAGCTATTGGGTGCTCGACGACGAGGCGAGCTAGTCGGCCGCCAGCTGGCCGCAGACGAAGGCGACCTCGCCGGCGGTGAGCAGGGCCGCCAGCACCGGCTCGGCGTTCTCCGGCGCGACCACCAGGATGAAGCCGACGCCGCAGTTGAAGGTCCGGCGCATCTCGTGATCGGAAATGCCGCCCGTCTCGCCCAGCCACTGGAACACGTGGGGCAGGGGGATGGCGTCCCAGTCGAACGCCGCGTGCAGGCCCTCGGCGATGCACCGCGGCGGGTTCTCGATCAGGCCGCCGCCGGTGATGTGGGCCGCGCCCTTGATCAGGCCGGCCTTCATCAGCGGCAGCACCGGCTTCACATAGATGCGGGTCGGCTCCATCAGGGCCTGGGCCAGGGTGCGGTCCTTGGCGAAGGGCGCGTCGTCGCCCCACGACAGGCCGGACTTCTCGACCACCTTGCGGATCAGGGAATAGCCGTTGGAGTGCGGGCCGGACGAGGCCAGGCCGATGATCACGTCGCCCTCGGCCTGACGGTCCAGATACGGCAGGGCGTGGCCGCGCTCGACGGCGCCCAGCGAGAATCCCGCGAGGTCGTAGTCGCCGCCCGCGTACATGCCCGGCATTTCGGCCGTCTCGCCGCCGACGAGGGCGCAGCCGGCATGGCGGCAGCCTTCGGCGATGCCGGCCACGACCCGCTTCGCCGCGTCGATCTCCAGCTTGCCGGTGGCGTAATAATCCAGGAACAGCAGCGGCTCGGCGCCCTGGGCCAGCAGGTCGTTGACGCACATGGCCACCAGATCGACGCCGACCCCGTCATGCCGCCCGGTCTCGATGGCGATCTTCAGCTTGGTGCCGACGCCGTCGGTGGTGGCGACGATCAGCGGGTCCTCGAAACCGGCGGCCTTGAGGTCGAACAGGGCCCCGAATCCCCCCAGCGAGGCCTCGGCGCCGGGTCGCCGGGTCGATTTGGCCAGCGGCTTGATGGCGTCGACCAGCATTTCGCCGGCGTCGATATCCACCCCCGCATCGGCGTAGGTCAGGCCGTTTCGCCGGCTTTCGGGGGTGTCGCTCATCGGTCACGGGCCTGAATCAGTGGGCGGATTTGTGCGGCGGCTCTTGCCACAACCGCATTGCGCGGGGCTATAGCATCCGAATGACGCCCATCACCACCACCGAGGCGCTGCGCGACTTCTGCGCAAAGCTCTCCAACCAGCCCTTCATCACGGTCGACACCGAGTTCATGCGGGAGACGACCTATTGGCCGCGCCTGTGCCTGATCCAGGCGGCGTCGGCCACAGACGCGGCTATCATCGATCCGATGGCCGACGGGATCGACCTGTCGCCCTTCCTCGACCTGTTGCGCGACGAATCGATCCTCAAGGTCTTCCACGCGGCGCGCCAGGATGTGGAGATCTTCGTCAAACTGGGGGCCATGCCCCGGCCGATGTTCGACACCCAGGTCGCCGCCATGGCCGCCGGCTTCGGCGACCAGGTCTCCTATGAGGCGCTGGTCCGCCAGATGCTGCGCCAGGAGGTCGACAAGGGCAGCCGCTTCACCGACTGGGCCCGCAGGCCCTTGTCCGACGCCCAGCTGGTCTACGCCCTCGGCGACGTCACCCATCTGGCGGCCCTGTTTCCCAAGCTGCGCGACCGGCTGCAGAAGGACGGCCGTCTCGACTGGGTCACCGCCGAGATGGAGGATCTGACCGATCCGGCCCTTTACGACACGGACCCCGAAAAAGCCTGGAAGCGGCTGAAACCCAAGAAATATTCGGCTAAATACCTCGCCGCCTTCGTGGCCACGGCGGTGTGGCGCGAGCGCGCGGCGCAGGATCGTGACCAGCCGCGCGGCCGCATCCTCAAGGACGAGGCCATCGACGAGATCGCGGCCCAGGGGCCGACCGATCCGGACGCCTTCAACCGCCTGCGCTCGGTGCCCAAGGGCTTCGGCGCTTCGCGTCTCGGCGTCGAACTCTCGACCGAACTGAAGCGGGTGCTGGCCGATCCCGAGGCCCACGCCCCCAAGCTGGAGCGCCCTTCCCACAACCAGCCGGCCCCGCCGTCGGTGGTTGAACTGCTGAAGGTCCTGCTCAAGGCCAAGAGCGACAACGCCGGCGTGGCCACCAAGCTGCTGGCCAATGTCGCCGACCTCGAGAAGATCGCGCTGGACGACGAGGCCGACGTCGACGCCCTGAAGGGCTGGCGCCGCCAGCTGTTCGGCGAGGACGCGCTGAAGCTGAAGCGCGGCGAGATCGCCCTGGTGCTGAACGGCGCCCGGGTCGAGGTGGTCGAGATCGAATAAGAAAAGGGCCGCTCGAAAGAGCGGCCCTTTTGGTATCTAGCCGACCGTCGCCTTGACGATCTTGCCCGGGTTGCGGGGCGGTTCGCCCTTGGGCAGGGCGTCGACGTTGTCCATGCCTTCGATGACCTCGCCCCAGACGGTGTACTGGCCGTCGAGGAAGGAGGCGTCGTCCAGGCAGATGAAGAACTGGCTGTTGGCGCTGTTGGGGTCCGAGGTGCGGGCCATCGAGCAGACGCCGCGGGCGTGGCGCTCTTTCGAGAACTCGGCCTTCAGGTTCGGCTTGCTCGAGCCCGAGGTGCCGGTGCCGGTCGGATCGCCGCCCTGGGCCATGAAGCCCGGGATGACGCGGTGGAAGACCACACCGTCGTAGAAGCCCTCGCCGGCGAGCTCGGTGATGCGGGCCACGTGGCCGGGCGCCAGGTCGGGGCGCAGCTTGATGACGACGTCGCGGGCTTCGCCGTCGCCGGTGTCGAGAGTGAAGGTCAGGGTATCGGCCATCGGGGGCTGCTCCTTGTGAATTGTCGCGGGTGCATAGCCCGCAAACCCGCCGGGGGCTATGTGGATGCGATGAGCGACGAAGAAAAGCCTGTCGAGCGCCGACGCATGGTCCGCCCGCCCTCGGGCGGAACCGCCGCCGGCCGCGGCATGGGCGCCAAGATGAAGACGGCGGACACCAAGTCGATGTCCAGCCAGCAATGGATCAAGCGTCAGCTGTCCGACAAATGGTCCGAGCGCGCCCGCGCCGAGGGCTGGCGCAGCCGTGCGGCCTTCAAACTGCTGGAGATCGACGAGCGATTCCACCTGATCAAACAGGGCAGCCGGGTCATCGACCTCGGCGCCGCGCCCGGCGGCTGGATCCAGGTGGCGCTGAAGCGCGGCGCGACCTCGGTGGTCGGCGTCGACCTGCTGCCGATCGAACCGATCCCCGGCGCGACCCTGATCCAGGCCGACTTCACCCATCCGGGGGTCGATCAGCAGATGATGGAGCTGCTGGGCGGGCCGCCCGACCTCGTCCTGTCCGACATGGCCCACAACACCGTCGGCCACCGCCAGACCGACCACCTGAAGATCATCGCCCTGATCGAGATCGCCGCCGACTTCGCCATCCGCACCCTCAAGCCGGGCGGGCATTTCGTGTCCAAGAATTTCCAGGGCGGCGACGCCGGCGGCGTGCTGGCCCGGCTGCGATCGGAGTTCGAGACGGTCAAATACGTCAAGCCGGAGTCGAGCCGGAAGGACAGCGCCGAGGTCTTCCTCGTGGCGATGAACAAACGCTAGGCCGAGGCCATCCCCGCCGCCCGCGCCTTGCGGGCCTCGATCCGCGCCCACACGCGGTCATGGACGGTGAAGAACACCGTCTGCACCAGCGGCTCGATGATGCCGATGGCCAGGGCCAGTCGCCAGTTCTGGGTCAGGGCGAAGGCGACCGCGACGGCGACCACGAAATGCATCAGGCCGTAGGTCACGGATTTGACCGCGACCTGTTTCAGCGACCGGGGCAGGGCGTGGCTGTGGCCGTGATGGCCGTGGGCGCGGGTCTGCTCCTCGGGCGCCATGATCTGCAGGCGTGCGGTGAAGGCCTCGGAGGCCTCCTCGAGCCCCGACAGCATCCGCCGATGCTCGATGCGGTGCCAGATACGGTCGTGGATGGAATAGGCGATGGTCTGGAAGAACGGCTCGACCACGCCCACGGCCAGCGCCAGCCGCCAGTCGCGGGTGATGGCGAAGGCCACCAGAATGGCCACCACCAGGTGCATCACGCCATAGCTCGCGATCTTTAGCGCGAGGCGGCGGGCGGTGCTGATCAACAGTCGAACCATGCGTCCTTCAGATGTGGGGCCGGCGCCGCAGCCCGCAAGACAATTGTTCTTATCGTCATCATAGGCGCGAGCGGCCCTTGCGGTTCCCTGCGAACCCCCGCTATACGCGGCCCGCAAAACGGAGACTCCTCATGGAGATACGCGAAGGGCTCACCTTCGACGATGTTTTGCTGGAACCCGGCCCGTCCGAGATCATGCCCGCCGACGCGGATGTCTCGACGAAGCTCACCCGCGACATCCGACTGAACATCCCGCTGACCTCGTCCGCCATGGACACGGTCACCGAAAGCAGGCTGGCCATCGCCATGGCCCAGGCCGGCGGTCTGGGCGTGCTTCACCGCAACATGACGGTCGAACAGCAGGCCGACATGGTGCGGGAGGTGAAGCGCTACGAGAGCGGCATGGTCATCAATCCGGTGACCATCACCCCGCAGACGACCTTGGGTGAAATCCGCGAGATCCGGGCGAAGAAGAAGATCAGCGGCTTTCCGGTCGTCGATCCGAAGACCGGCAAGCTGGTCGGCATCCTGACCAACCGCGACATGCGCTTCGACACCGACCCGAATCGCAGGGCCGCCGAGCTGATGACCTCGGGCGACCTGATCACGGTGCGCGAGGGCGCCGGCCGCGACGAGGCCCTGGCCCTGCTGCGCGACCGCAAGATCGAGCGTGTCATCGTCGTCGACGAGGACTATCGCGCCACTGGCCTGATCACCATGAAGGACATCGAGAAGGCCCAGGCCCACCCCCACGCCGCCAAGGACGATCACGGCCGGCTGCTGGTCGGCGCCGCCTCGACCGTCGGCGACGCCGGCTATGAACGGGCCATGGCCCTGGCCGAGGCCGGCGTGGACGTGGTCGTCATCGACACCGCCCACGGCCACTCGGTCCAGGTCTCGCGCGTGGTCGAGAGCATCAAGCGCGAATCCAACCGCATCCAGATCATCGCCGGCAATGTCGCCACCTATGACGCCGCCCGCGCCCTGATCGACGCGGGCGCCGACGCCGTGAAGGTCGGCATCGGCCCGGGCAGCATCTGCACCACACGCATCGTCGCCGGCGTCGGCGTGCCCCAGCTGACCGCCATCATGGAGGCCGTCCGGGCCGCGAAGGACTCCGGCGCCCCGGTCATCGCCGACGGCGGCATCAAATATTCCGGCGACCTGGCCAAGGCCATCGCCGCCGGCGCCTCCGTGGCCATGATGGGCTCGATGTTCGCCGGCACCGACGAAAGCCCCGGCGAGGTGTTCCTGTACCAGGGCCGGTCCTACAAGTCGTACCGCGGCATGGGCTCGGTCGGGGCCATGGGGGCAGGCTCGGCCGACCGCTATTTCCAGAAGGAAGTCGAGGACACCCAGAAGCTGGTGCCCGAGGGCATCGAGGGCCAGACGCCGTACAAGGGGCCGATCGCCCCGGTGCTGCACCAGATGGTCGGGGGGCTGCGCGCCGCCATGGGCTATGTCGGCGCCGCCACCATCGCCGACTTCCAGGACCGCGCCCGCTTCGTGCGCATCACCGGCGCCGGCCTGCGGGAGAGCCACGTTCACGACGTGATGATCACGCGCGAGGCGCCGAACTACCGGCAGGGCTGACGAGGGGACAGGCCATGGATATGACGCCCGAGTTCATCATGCTGGCCTTCACCCTGATCCTGGCGCTGGTCCAGATCGGGGCCGCCGGCATGGCGCGCACGGCGGAGCTGGGCGCCAAATGGAACGCCGGCCCCCGCGACGCGGACGTTCCGCCCCCCGGCAAGCTCGCCGGACGCCTGATGCGGGCCCAGACCAATCTGTTCGAGACCCTGCCGATCTTCGCCGCCGCCGTGATCATGGCGCATATCGCCGGTAAGGACGGGCAGACCCTGACCTTCGTCGGGACGCATCTCTACTTCTTCGGGCGGCTGATCTACCTGCCGCTCTACGCCTTCGGCGTGCCCTACATCCGTTCGCTGGTCTGGCTCGTCGCCGCCGGCGGGTTGGTGATGGTCCTCGCCGCCCTGTTCGTTTGAAAGCCTGAATTGACCCCAGCCGCCCGCCTCGCCGCCGCCGCCTCCGTCCTCGACAGCATCGCCCAGGGGCGAGCCCCGGCCGAGGTCGTGCTGAAAGCGTGGGGCGCCGCCAACCGCTACGCCGGATCGGGCGACCGCCGCGCCGTGGCTGACCGCGTCTATCGCGTGCTGCGCGCCCGCGGCCGGCTGGTCTGGGCCATGGGCGGGCGCGAGGACGGCCGGGCCTTGGTCATCGGCTCCTTGGCCCTGATCGACGGCCTGTCGCTGGAAGAGATCGAAGCCCTGCACTCCGGCGAGGGCTACGGTCCGCGGCCGCTGTCGAAACAGGAACGCGCCCGCATCACGGCCGGGGAGGGCGATCTGCCCGGCTGGGTCGCCGCCGGCCTGCCCGAGTTCGTGGTCGAGGACTTCAAGACCACCTTCGGCGAGCGCTGGAGCGAGGAGGCCCGCGAGCTGATGGCTCCGCGCGCGCCGATCGACCTGCGCGTCAACACGGCCCGGACCACGGTCGAGGCCGTCGCGGCCGAGCTGACCGCCGCTGGCCTGAAGCCCGAGCCGACGCCGTGGTCGGCCCGCGGCCTGCGCCTGTCGGCCGAGCCGCCGCCCAATGTGCAGGCGCTCGAAGCCTTCAAGGCCGGCCAGATCGAGATCCAGGACGAGGGCAGCCAGATCGTGACCTGGCTGGCTGGCTCCGGGCTGAACTTCACGCCCGACAGCATCGTCGTCGACTATTGCGCCGGCGGCGGCGGCAAGACGCTGGCGCTGGCCGTGCAGGCCCTGCCGGAAGCCGATCCGGCCAGGGCCTCCGCGCCGAAGCCGGCCGGCTGGTCGCCCACGGGGGCGGACGAGG
>NZ_JAVHLH010000001.1:0-14983 GCF_031082345.1 Brevundimonas sp.
GACAGATCGAGCCGGCCGATCGCCGCCAGCTTGCCCGGCGTCGCCGGCGCATTGCGGGGCGCCCGGCCCCTGCCCCCCGATTTCGGAGCCGCGGGCCGCTTGGCGGGCTGTTTCGAACTCTGTCGCCGACCGCCGCGAACTACCGCGGGCATGAGGCGTCCTCCACCATCCACCGGACCAGATCTTTGTATCCCATCCCCGCATAGGCGGCCTGCTCGGGGACGAGCGAGGTCGGCGTCATGCCGGGCTGGGTGTTGACCTCCAGAAGAACGAGAACGTCGTTAAGATCGTCATAACGAAAGTCGGATCGCGACACCCCGCGACACCCCAGGGCGGTGTGCGCCAGCTCCGATTGTCGAAGCGCCGCCTCGAACACGGCGGGCGGCAGATCGGCCGGCAGCTTGTGGACGGATCCGCCCGGCGCGTATTTGGCTTCGTAGTCGTAGAAGCCCTTGACCGGGGTGATGTCGGTGACCGTCAGGGCGCGAGGGCCGGTCGCCTCCCCGATCACGGCGACCGCCAGTTCCTTGCCCCGGATATAGGGCTCGACCATCACCTGTTCGCCATAGGTCCAGCCGGGCTCGCCGACCTCGGCCTGCGGCCCGTTCGCGCCCTCGGGCACCAGATAGACGCCGACCGACGAGCCCTCGGCGTTGGGCTTGATGACATAGGGCGGCGGAAGGACGTGGCGGCGGGCGACCTCATGCCGGTCGAACAGGCCGCCCCCCGGGACCTCGACGCCGGCGGCGCGAAGCACCGACTTGGACTTGTCCTTGTCCATCGTCAGGGCCGAGGCCAGCACGCCGGAGTGGGAATAGGGGATCTGCAGCGTCTCGAGGATGCCCTGGACGCAGCCGTCCTCGCCCCATTCGCCGTGCAGGGCGTTCAGCACCACGTCCGGCTTCAGCTCGGCCAGCACCTGGGCGAGATCGCGCCCGGCGTCGATCCGGCTGACCCGCGCCACCTGCCCTTCGAGGGCGTCGGCGCACTGCTCGCCCGAGCTCAGCGACACCTCCCGCTCCGACGACAGTCCGCCCATCAGGACGGCGACGTGAAGGTCTGCGAAGGGGCGGGTCATGCGAAGCTCCGGAACAGTCACCGCAATGCGGCAACCGTCCTTAACAGCCCGTCAACCAATCGGGTCCCGGCGCGCAAAAAGCCCTCAGGCCGTTCGCCCGATCCGCTTGATCTCCCAGTCGAGCTGCACGCCCGTCTTCGCCAGCACATCGGCCCGGACCGCCTCGCCCAGCCCCTCGATATCGGCCGCCGTGGCCTCGCCCGGGTTGATCATGAAATTGCTGTGCAGCTCGCTGAACATCGCCCCGCCGCCGGTCGCCCTGAACAGCTTGCTGCGCCAGCCCGCCTCGTCGACCAGTTTCCACGAGGAATGCCCCGGCGGGTTCTTGAAGGTCGAGCCGCCGGTCTTCTCGCGGATCGGCTGGGTCTGCTCGCGGCGGGAGGTGATCTCCGCGATGCGGGCGGCCACGGCCTCGGGGTCGTCGGGCGTCCCGCGATAGGTCGCCTCGATCCAGATGATGTCGGTCGGGGCCTGCGAGTGCCGGTAGGTGTAGCCGAAGTCGGCCAGCTGGTACTCGACCCGCTCCCCCGCTCGCGTCAGCCCCCAGGCCGACACCAGAATGTCCTTCGTTTCAGCCCCGTAGCAGCCGGCGTTCATGGTCAGCGCCCCGCCGATGGTGCCCGGAATGCCGGCGTAGAACTCCAGACCGGCCAGCCCCGCCTTCGCGGACGCCTTCGCCACCATGGAATCCAGCGCCCCCGCCCCGGCCGTGATGGTCTCGCCCTCGGTCGTGATCCCCGCGAACGGTCGCCCCGCCAGCCGGATCACCACCCCCTCGACCCCGCCGTCGCGCACGATGACGTTCGAACCGACGCCCAGCACGGTCACGGGCACGGCCGGGTCGAGGGCCTTGAGGAAGTCGGCGAGGTCATCCGGATCCGCCGGAATGAACAGGGCGTCCGCCTTCCCGCCCACCCGGAACCAGGTGAACGGCCCCAGCGGCTCGTCACGCAGCAGCTTGCCGCGCACGTCAGGCAGAGAGATCAACCCAGCGCCTCCAGCTGCCCCGGCAGGGCGTAGGCCCACTGGGTGATGTCCCCCGCGCCCAGCAGCACCACCAGATCGCCCGCCCTGGCCTCCGCGGCCACCACCGCCGGCAGGGCCTCGAGACTCTCCAGCGCCTGCACCGAGCGATGGCCGAAGCGGCGGATGCCCTCGACCAGCGCCTCCTTGTCGACGCCCTCGATCGGCGTCTCCCCGGCGGCGTAGACGTCGGCCACGATGACCGCGTCGGCGTCCGAAAAACAGGTCGAGAACTCCTCCATCAGGTCGCGCAGCCGGGTGTAGCGGTGCGGCTGGACCACGGCGATGACCCGGCCGTTGCCCTCGGCGTTCTGCGCCACCTGCCGGGCGGCCTTGAGCACCGCGGCGATCTCGACCGGGTGGTGGCCGTAATCGTCGACGATGCGCACCCCGCCGACCACGCCGGTGGTGGTGAAGCGCCGCCGCACCCCGCCGAACCCGGCCAGCCCGGCCTTGATCGCTTCGTCCGAGACGTCCAGCTCGCGCGCCACCGCGATGGCCGCCAGCGCATTGGAGACATTGTGCCAGCCGGCCATCGGCAGGTGCAGACCCTCGATCCGGGCCGGCTCGTCCAGCGCCGCCAACCCCCGCCCCTGGATCACCGCGTCGAAGCGGCAGCCGTCGGCGCCCATGTCCAGGTTCTCGGCCCGCACCATGGCCTGCGGATTGATCCCGTAGGTCACCAGCCGCCGGTTATCGATCGAGGCCACCAGCCGCTGCACCTCGGGATGGTCGAGGCAGACGGCGGCGAAGCCGTAGAAGGGGATGTTCTCGACGAAGTCCACGAACGCCTTCCGCACCCCGTCGAAGTCGCCGTAGTGGTCGAGGTGCTCGGGGTCGATGTTGGTGACGATGGCCACCGTCGACTTCAGGCGCAGGAAGCTGCCGTCGCTCTCGTCGGCCTCGACCACGATCCAGTCGCCGTCGCCGACCTTGGCGTTGGTGCCGTAGGCGTTGATGATGCCGCCGTTGACCACCGTCGGGTCCAGCCCGCCGGCGTCGAGAATGGCCGCCACCATCGAGGTCGTCGTCGTCTTGCCGTGCGTGCCACCCACCGCGATCGAGAACTGCAGCCGCATCAGCTCGGCCAGCATCTCGGCCCGGCGCACCAGCGGAATGCGCCGCTCGCGCGCGACCGTCATCTCGGGATTGTCCGCCTTGACCGCCGTCGAATAGACCACCGCCGAGACGTCGTCGCCGATGTGGCCGGCGTCGTGGCCGATGAAGATCCGCGCGCCCAGCTTTTCCAGCCGCTCGGTGTTCGCCGACGCCTTCGCGTCCGAGCCCTGCACCGAATAGCCGATCTTGAGCATGATCTCGGCGATGCCGCTCATGCCGATGCCGCCTATGCCGACGAAATGGACGGGACCGAGGTCGAACGGAACGGGACGAAGGCGTGCAATCATCGAAGCGTCTTAGCGAGGCTTTTGCAGGATTGCGACACCCGGACGTGGTTAGTCCTCCGCCACGAAATCCTGCGCGAACTCCGGCGAGTCCTCCTCGCCCGGCAGCAGCGGCGTCTCGTCGTCGTCCCCCGCCCGCGACGGGTCCGGCACCTCGAAGCCGACCGGGATCGACAGGTCCAGCAGCCCCGCCGCCTTCATCTCCTGCACCCCCGGCAGGTCGTACAGGCTCGACAGGCTGAAATGCTCGAGGAACTTGTCCGCCGTCGCATAGGTCACCGGCCGCCCCGGCGTGCGCCGCCGCCCCTTCAGCCGCACGAACCCCATCTCCAGCAGCAGGTCCAGCGTGCCCTTCGACAGCGACACCCCGCGCACGCTCTCGATCTCGGCCCGGGTGCAGGGCTGGTGGTAGGCGATGATGGCCAGGGTCTCGAGCGCCGCCTTCGACAGCCGCCGCGGCTCCTCGCGCTCCTCCGTCATCATGAAGCTCAGGTCCGGCGCCGTTCTGAAGCGCCAGCGGTCGGCGACGCACTCCAGCTCCACTCCCCGCCCCTGATAGCGTTCGCGCAGGGCCGAGATGGCCCCGCCCACGTCCGCCCCCTCGGGCAGCCGCCGCGCGATCTCCGCCGCCGACAGCGGCCCGGCCGCGGCGAACAGCAGGGCCTCGACCCGGCGCTCGATCTCCAGATGGTCCGGCGCGAACTGGATCACGGCACCAACTCCAGCGGCTGGCCCTTGCCGCGCCGCTTCAGATACAGTTCGGCGAAAGGCTCGGCCTGTTTCACGTCCATGGCCCCTTCCTTGACCAGTTCCAGGCTGGCGGACAGCGTCGAGGCGGTGAAGCTGGCCTGCGACGGCCCCTCCGCCCCATGCTTCTCCGGCGCCACCCGCTCCAGCGGCGTCCAGTCCTCCAGCCTCGGCAATATGTCCCTCAGCCAGTCGCGCGCCGCCTCCAGGCCGAAGGCCTCGACCCGCTGGCCGGGGTTGTAGTGGCGCTGCTCCTCGCGCCGCCGCTGCGTCACATAGGCGGCCATCAGTTCGTACAGACTGGCGTCGATCCGGTCGGACGGGATGATCACCAGCGCCTCCGGGTCGCCCCGCGTGAACACGTCGCGCTTCAGCCGCGGTCGCTCCGTGATCGCCTCGACCGCCTTGCGCATCGCCTCCAGCTTCTGCAGCCGGAAGGCCAGGGCGGCGGCCATCTGTTCGGCCGGCATCTCCTCGCCCGCCTTGTCGGTGCGCGGCAGCAGCAGGCGCGACTTCAGATAGGCCAGCCACGAGGCCATCACCAGATAGTCCGCCGCCAGCGAGAAATTGCGCCGCCGCGCCTCGTGTACGAAGGCCAGATACTGTTCCGCCAGCTTCGTGATCGACAGTTTCAGCAGATCGACCTTCTGCGTCCGCGCCAGCGCCAGCAGCACATGCAGCGGCCCTTCGTAGCCGTCCAGATCGACCACGAAGGCCTCGCCCGCATCGGCCTGTTCGACCGCGGCGAAATCCAGATTGGGCTGGAAGGCGTCGGTCACGCCTGCGCCTCCCCGACGTCGGGGCCCCGCGCCGCCTCGACCTTGCCGGCCATCAGGGCGTCGAACCGGTCCCGCGCCGCGAACACGTCCAGCGGCTCGACCTCGCGCACGATCCGCGCCAGCGACGCCGCCGCCCGCTTGCCCGCCTTGCCCTTCAGCTTGCCGACGCCCTCGGCGACCTCGCGCATTTCCTTGAGGTCGCCGTTGCAGTGCAGGACCACGTCGCAGCCGGCCTTCAGCGACGCCTCGGCCCGCTCGCGCAGGCTCCCCGACAGCGCCTTCATCGACAGGTCGTCGGTCATGATCAGCCCGCCGAAGCCGAGCCCGTCGCGCATCAGCTTCAGCGCCTTCCTCGAGGTCGTCGCCGGCCGCTTCGGATCGACCGCGTCGAACACCACATGCGCCGTCATCGCCAGCGGCATGTCCGACAGCGCCTTGAACGGGGCGAAATCCCAGCCGTCCAGCGTCGCCAGATCGGCGTGCACCACAGGAAGGGCGTGGTGGCTGTCGGCGAAGGCGCGCCCATGCCCCGGCATGTGCTTGACCACGGGCAGCACCCCGCCGGCCAGCAGCCCCTCGGCCGCCGCCCGGCCCAGCATGGCCACGGTCGCCGGGTCGCGAGCAAAGGCCCGGTCGCCGATGATGTCGTGGGCGCCCGGCACGGGTACGTCCAGCACCGGCGCGCAATCCACGTTCACGCCCACCGCCCTCAGATCGTTGGCCATCAGCCGCGCGCCCAGCCGGACCAGCTCCCGCGCCCTCAGCACTCCGTCGGCCGCCTTCAGATAGGCCTCGGCCGGCGGATATTTCGCCCAGTGCGGCGGCCCCATCCGCTGCACCCGGCCGCCCTCCTGGTCGATCAGCACCGGCGCGTCGGCGTCGCCGACGCAGTCGCGCATCTCGTCGGTCAGGGCCCGCATCTGGTCGGGGCTGTCGACATTGCGGCGAAAGACGATGAAGCCCCAGGGCCGGACGTCGGCGAAGAAGGCCTTCTCCGCCGCCGTCAGCCGATGCCCGCTACAGCCATAGATCGCCGCCGAACGCGTCACCGAAGGATGCAATCCCCGCCCGAGGCCCTGATGGCGCCGCACAGGGCCCTCGCCTGATCGCGGCTCAGGCCGGTTACGGTGGTGCGATAGACGGTCGAGCCGTTCGAGGCCGTGACCTCCTGCACCCGGCGGCTGCCGCCCTCGGTCAGTTCGGGATAGCGGCCGACGATGCGGTTGTATTCGCTCTCCGCCAGGTTCGGGGTCGAGAACGCCCCGATCTGCACGCCGGAGGTTCCGCCCACAGGCGCGGGCGCGGGGGCCGGGGCCGGCTCGGCCTTCTTGGCCGGGGGAGCCGGCGTCGGGGCGGGCGCGGTTTCGACCGGCGCCGGGACGGGGCGCGGCTGCACGGCCTCCGGCGGCGGCGTGAAGGTCGGAGCCGTCGAAGGGTCCTCGGTCTCGGAATAGACCTCGATGCCGGCGGTCGGATCGACCGGCTGGGCGTCGACGGGGGCGGCCGACGTCATCTCGCCGACGGGCGTGCCGACGGCGGGCGGGGCGTCCTCGGACGAGCGCGGCCCGGCGCGATAATAGACCACCACCACCACGATCAGCAGCAGCAGCACCACCGCCGAGATGATCAGGGTCATCGGCGGGGCCTTGCCGCCGCCGCCGCCTCCCCCGCCGCCGCCCCGGCGCGGGTCATAGCCCTGACGGTTGAACGGCAGATCGTCGTCGGTCGGCGGCGTATAGGCGCCCCGGTCGCGGCCCTGGTTCGGGCGATAGGGATCTTCGTGAGACATGGCCGCGCCTTCCGTCGTGCCGCGCGAATCGAGACGCGGAACGCACACTCTATCCCGGTCCGAGTCCTTTTTCAGGCCGCGATCAGCGCCATCCCCTACAGATCGAGGGCGAGATCCAGGCTGAACAGCTTCCTGTGTTCCTCGATCGCATAGCGGTCGGTCATGCCGGCGATGTAGTCGCACACCGCCCGCGCCCGCCGCGCCTCGTCCGACGTCCCGGCCTTGCCCGACCATTCCGGCGGCAGCGTCCCCGGGTCGGCCATGAACAGCTGGAACATCTCGGCCAGGATGCGCCGCGCCTGGCTGCGCGTCCGGTTGACGCGATAGTGGCGGTACATCCGCTCGAACAGGAACGACCGCAGCACGCCGAGGTCGGCCAGCATGCCATGCGAGAAGGCCACCAGCGTCCGTCCGGCCGTCCGCACATCCTCGGTCGAGCGGATATTGGCCGCCTCGATCCGCGCCTCGGTCTCGGCCAGCACGTCCTCGACCATGGCTCCGATCATCCGCCGCACCGCCTCGATGCGGATCATCCGCGCATCGATGTCCGGCCAGTCCCTGCGCACCCCGTGCAGCACCGGCCCGATCAAGGGCACCTCCGACAAATCCTCCAGGGTGAACAGCCCCGCCTGCACCCCGTCGTCGACGTCGTGATTGTTGTAGGCGATGTCGTCCGCGATCGCCGCCGCCTGCGCCTCCAGCGAGGCGAAACTGTCCAGCCGCAGGTCCCAGCCCGGGGCGTAGTCGGCGATGGCCCGCCACGCCGGCTCGTCCAGCCGGTGCGACACCGGCCCGTTGTGCTTGACCACCCCCTCGACGGTCTCCCAGCTCAGGTTCAGCCCGTCGAACTGCGGATAGCGCTCCTCCAGCCTGGTCACCACGCGGAAGGTCTGGACGTTGTGGTCGAAGCCGCCCCACGGCGCCATCTGCGCCTGCAGCTCGTCCTCGCCGGCGTGACCGAACGGCGGATGGCCGAGGTCGTGCGCCAGCGCCACCGTCTCGGCCAGGTCGGTGTCCAGCCGCAGGGCGTGGGCGATCGACCGCGCGATCTGCGCCACTTCAAGGCTGTGGGTCAGCCGGGTGCGGTAGTGGTCGCCCTCGTGCGCCACGAAGACCTGGGTCTTCTCCTTCAGGCGGCGGAAGGCGGTGGCGTGGATGATCCGGTCGCGGTCGCGGGCATAGGCGTTGCGGGTGCGGCTGATCGGCTCCGGCGTCAGCCGGCCGCGGCTGTGCTCCGGGTATTCGGCATACGGGGCGCGCTCAGGGATCAACACGGCGGCTCATTCTGTGGCCGGGCCTTTGCGATCGCCCGTCCGCGCCTCATATAGAGCCCCGTGAGCAGCGTCCAATCCGTCCCCGCCTTCGAGATTTCGCCCCACGCCGGGGGCCATGGCCTCAGCCTGTCCGAGAGCGCCGCCGCCCGTCTGGCGACGCTGGCCGAGGCCGAGGGCCGTCCGGTGTTGCTCCGCGTCGCCGTCGACGGCGGCGGCTGCTCGGGCTTCCAGTACCGGTTCGAACTGGTCGAGGCCGCCGATCCCGACGATCTGCGCATCGAGACCGCCGGCCAGGCGGCGTTGGTGGACCCCGTCTCCCTCCCCTTCCTCAAGGGCTCCGAAATCGCCTTCGTCGACGACCTCGCCGGGGCGCAGTTCGTGGTCCGCAACCCGAACGCGGCGTCCAGCTGCGGCTGCGGGGTCAGTTTCTCGATCTAGCGGACAGGGTCTCCTCCCCGTTCGCGCTTGCGAATGGGGAGGGGGACCGCGAAGCGGTGGAGGGGCTCTGTCCGCGCCTCGGTCTCCCAGCCCCTCCGTCTCGCCGGCTTCGCCGCCGATCCACCTTCCCCATCGCTGCGCGACAGGGAGGAGACGCCGATTGCTGCACTGCAAATCCGCGCGCTGTCATCAAACTTTCAGCGCCCAATCCGCTGGTTTCCCTGCACATCACCTCCCTATCAGCGTCCTGAACCCGCCATAGGAGCGGCGTCTCCCATAATCGGCGCTTCCGGATGAGGCGGACGTTCGTCTGACAATCGAACCCCGCCCGCCCGAACGGTTCGGACGGTTCGGACGGTGTTTTTCAATATCACCCGGGTGAAACCACTCGATCCGCGAGAACCTCTTGCCATTAGCCATTTTCCTAATTAGCCTTCTTCCTATGAACGCCCTGTTCAAGGCCCTGTCCCACCCCGTCCGGCGCCGCATCATCGAGATGCTGCGCAAGGGACCGATGGCGTCCGGCGACATCGCCGCCGCCTTCGACATGAGCTGGCCGACCATCACCGGCCACCTCAATGCGCTCAAGGAGGCCGGTCTGGTCTCGCCCGAGCGCGACGGGGCCTCGATCCGCTACCGGCTGGAGATTTCAGCCGTCGAGGAGGCCCTCGCCTTCCTGCTGCAGATGACCGGCGCCGGCCGGCCCGATCCCGGAGACCAACCATGACCGCCCCGAACAAGTCCCCGTCCGCCCTGAACGCCGCCACCGTCGGCCTCAGCCTCATTGTCGGCGGCTTGGGGGTCTGGACCGTCTTCGCCGGACCGACCGAACTGCTGCCGATCCACTACAGCGCCTCCGGCCAGGCCGACGACTGGGGCACGCGCGAACTCGTGGGCGGCGTGCTCATCGCCATGGCGGCCCTGACGTTGGCGCTGGGCGCCGGCATGGGCCTGGCCTCGCGGCGCACCGACGACCCGGCCCGGGCCCGCGCCCTGCGCTACGCCCAACTGGTGGTGATCCTCAGCCTGCCGCTGGTCAGCCTGCTCGCCGCCTCCGCCAGCCTGTCCGGAACCACAAACATCGGCGGCGCTGTGCCGGTCGCCCTGATCAGCCTCGTCTTCCTGCTGATCGGAGCCTTTCTCGGCCGGGTCGGCCCCAACCCCTTCGTCGGCGTCCGCACCCCCTGGGCCTACAAGAGCCGCCTCGCCTGGGACCGCTCCAACCGGCTGGCCGGCCGCCTGTTCTTCGTCATCGGGCTGGCGGGCCTGCTCACCGCCCCGTTCGCGCCAAGCCCCCTCAACCTCTACGTCCTCCTGACCGCCATCGGCGTCGCCGCCGTCTGGTCCGTGCTTGAAAGCTGGCGCGTGTGGCGCACCGACCCCGACCGCCAGCCCTTCTGACCCTTCCGCCCGAAAGGAGCTCGCCATGCTCAGCCTGATCCTCGCCGCCGCCCTGCTGTCCGACCCGGTCGCCACGCCGGTGACCCTGCCGTCGGAGCCCGCGCCCCTGCACGGAACCCTGCTGGCGCCGTCGGCCGAAATCCGCGCCGCCGCCCTGATCATCGCCGGTTCCGGCCCCACCGACCGGGACGGCAACAGCCCCCTCGGCGTCTCGGCCTCCAGCTACCGCCTGCTGGCCGAGGGCCTCGCCGCCCACGGCGTCGCCACCGTCCGCACCGACAAGCGCGGCATCGGCGAAAGCGCCTCCAGCCTGATGTCCGAAGCCGATCTGGTCTTCACCGACTACGCCGACGACGCCCGCGCCTGGGCCGCCGAGACCGCCCGCCTGACCGGCCAGCCGTGCGCCTGGCTGATTGGCCACAGCGAGGGCGCCCTGGTCGCCCTTGTCGCCGCCTCCCGGGACGACGCGGCGATCTGCGGTCTGGTGCTGCTGTCCGGGGCCGGCCGTCCCATCGGCGCGGTGCTGCGCGAACAGCTGGCGACCGCGCCCGAACCCTTCCTCAGCCAGGCCCTGGCCATCCTCGCCGAGCTTGAGGCCGGACGCCCGGTCACCGAGGTCCCGCCGCAGCTGGCGGCGCTGTTCCGCCCCTCGGTCCAGCCCTACATGATCTCGTGGCTGCCGCTGGACCCCGCGGCGCTGGTCGCGGCCTACGACGGGCCGGTGATGATCGGCCAGGGCACGACCGACATCCAGGTCGGCGTCGCCGACGCCCAGGCCATGGCCGCCGCCCGTCCCGACGCCCGGCTGGCGATCTGGGAAGGGGTCAACCACCTGCTCAAGATCGCCCCCGCCGACCGGGCCGCCAACGCCGCCACCTACCGCGACCCGGCCCTGCCGCTCGCCCCCGGCGTCGTCGAGGACATCGCCGGCTTCATCCTCCAGCCGCGCTAGGCCAGCGTCTCCTGGAACCGAACCGGCCGCCCGTGGGCGCTGCCGATCAGGTCGCCGTCCTTCATCACTACCCGCCCGCGCACGATGGTGGCCATCGCCTTGCCCGTCGCCTCGAAACCGTCGAACGGGGTCCAGCCGCAGCGGCTGGCCATGTCGGCGTGGGCGATGACGTGCTTGGCCTTCAGGTCGACGATCGTCAGGTCGGCGTCATAGCCCTCGGCCATCCGGCCCTTGCCGGCGATGCCGAACACCCGGTTGGCCCCGTGCGAGGTCAGGTCGATGAACCGGTCCAGGCTCAGCCGCCCGTGGGCCACATGGGTCAGCATCACCGGCACCAGGGTCTGCACTCCCGGCATGCCCGAGGGCGAGGCCGGATAGGGTTTGGATTTCTCCTCGATCGTGTGCGGGGCGTGGTCCGAGCCCAGCACGTCGAACACCCCCTGCTCGATCCCGCCCCACAGCCCGGCGATATGGGCCGCGTTGCGGATCGGCGGGTTCATCTGGGCGTAGCCCTTGAGCCGCGCATAGGCCTCATCCCCGTCCAGCGTCAGGTGCTGCGGCGTCACCTCGGCGGTGGCCACGTCCTTGTGATCGGCGAGGAAGCGGACCTCCTCGGCGGTCGAAATGTGCAGCACATGGATCCGGGCGCCGACTTCGCGCGCCAGACCGACGAGGCGCCGCGTCGAGCGGATAGCGCTCTCGGCGTCGCGCACCTCCGGGTGGCTGGTCCAGTCGCCCGCCCGGGCCAGCGGCCGGCGTTCGACCAGACGGTACTCGTCCTCGGAATGGAAGGTCGCCCGCCGCTTCACATGGCGCAGCACCTCGCGCACGCCGTCGTCGTCGGCGACCAGCAGGGTCCCGGTCGAGGCCCCCATGAACACCTTGACCCCGCAGCACCCCGGCAGCCGCTCCAGCTCGGCGAGGTATTTCGCGTTCTCGTGGGTCCCGCCGACATAGAAGGCGTGATCGGTCCACATCCGGTCCCGCGCCCGCTCCAGCTTGTCGGCGAGGGTATCGGGGTCGGTGGTGTTGGGCTCGGTGTTCGGCATCTCGAACACGGCGGTGACCCCGCCCAGCGCCGCCGCGCGCGACCCGGTCTCCAGGTCTTCCTTCCACTCCAGCCCCGGCTCGCGGAAATGCACCTGGGTGTCGATCACGCCCGGCAGGACGGTCAGTCCCTTCGCGTCCAGAGTCTCGCCGGCGCTGGCCTGCGACAGGTCGCCGACGAAGGCGATGCGCCCGTCGATCACGCCGACGTCGGCCCTGCCGCGTCCCGCATGGTTGGCCACTTCGCCGCCGCGGACGATCAGGTCGTAAGTCTGGGTCATGGCCCGGCCCTATACCCGCTCAGCCAGCACCTTGCGAGCCGCCTTCAGCACCCGCTCGGCCGGCAGGTCGTTCATATGCTCGATGGCCTGGTCCAGCCGCGGATCGATCTTGCGGTATTCGTCCACCGAGCGCGGCCCGCGCACGGCGACCCCGCCCCACGGCCCCCGCTCGGCCTCGTCCGACGGCCCGTAGGCGGCGACCACCGGAGTCCCCGAGGCCACGGCCAGATCGGTCCACAGCGAGTCGCCGCCCAGATACAGGGCGCAGCGCCCGACCGCCGCCACCGCCTGCAGCGGGCTCAGCCGGCCGTGCAGTTCGATCGTGCGATGGCGCGGCAGGGCCAGACGGATGATATGGGCGGCGTCGCGGTCAGCGTCGGCGCCGACGACCAGCACCCGGCCGCCCTCCAGCGGACCGCCGTCGCCGACCAAGGCCGAGGCCACCTTGGCGAACCGCTCGGCCGGCCAGCGCCGCCCCATCCACGCCGCCCCCGGCCCCACGGCGAGGATCGGCCCCTCGCCCGCCGGGATCAGGGCGTCCGCCGCCGCCTGGGTCGCCTCGGACACGAACAGCTTCGGGGCCGGAATCTCGTCCAGCTGCAGCACCCGCGCCGCCAGCTCGACCGCGTGCACGCCCGCCTCCCGTTCGCCGCGCACCGCCCGCTTCTGCCGCTTCAGCTTGCCGGACAGGGCCGAGCCGCGCATGTCGACCACCAGCCCCCAGGTCGTCGACCGCACCTGGTTCCACAGGCCGAACCAGTCCAGCCGGCTCTCCTTCTCCAGCACGATCAGTCGGTCGAGCCGGGGCGTGTCGGCGAACAGCGGCGCGCTGGCCGGCGATCCCACGATCGTGAAGCGCGCTTGCGGCATGGCCTCGACCAGATAGGCCAGCGCCCCGCACGACAGCACCGCGTCCTGCGCGCCCGCCTCGGCGATATAGAGGATGGGGAACCGGGCCGTCATGATTGGACCGTATACGGATTCTCGCCTCGCCATCAGCGATCAACCAGTGTGGTCCACAGGCGCGCGACGCCCTATCTACGCCGCATGACCCTCCGCATCGCCCGCCTCGACAGCCGCGCCCTGATCCGGGTCTCCGGCCCCGAGGCCCGGCCCTTCCTGCACAATCTGCTGACCCAGGACGTCGAGACCCTGGCCGACGGCGAGCTCCGCTTCGGCGCCCTGCTCTCCCCGCCCGGCCGGCTGCTGTTCGACCTGTTCCTCGTGGGCGAGGCCGATGGCGTGGTCCTCGACGTCGCCGCCGACCGCCGCGAGGCGCTGCTGCAGCGCCTGGCGATGTACCGGCTGCGTGCGCAGGTCACGGTGGAGTCCGACGACCGCCCGATCTTCGTCTCATGGCCCGGGGTCGCCGACGGCTTCACCGCCGATCCTCGCACGCCCGGCCTCGGCGGCCGGCGCTGCGGCGGCGCGGTCGAGCCGACCGCCACCGAGGCCGACTGGCAGACCCACCGCCTCGCCGTCGGGGTCCCCGACCCGGCCGCCGACGCCCTGTCGGACAAGACCTATCCGATCGAGGCCGATTTCGACCTGCTGAACGGCATCGACTTCCAGAAGGGCTGTTTCGTCGGTCAGGAGACCACCTCGCGCATGAAGCGGCGGGGATCGATCAAGAACCGCATGCTCCCCCTCGCCTTCGAGGGTCCGCCCCCGCCGTTCGGGGCCGAGGTGCTGAACGGCGAGTTGCGCGCCGGCGAGGTGCTGAGCGGCCAGGACGGCGCGGCCATGGCCCTGCTGCGGCTGGACCGGCTGGAGGGCCCGCTGACCGTCGACGGGCGTCCGGTCGAGGTGCGCCGACCAGCGTGGATGCGGTCCTGATCCCGACCGGTGACGGAAATCGCCCGCAGGCCGCGGCGATTGTCGTAGGGTGATCTTCCGTCGCTCTGGAGACCGGCATGCTGCTCGCCCGCCCCGCCCTCGCCGCCCTGGCCCTCGCCTGCGCCGGCTGCGCCGTTCCGCCCGGGACCGCACCCGTCCCGTCCGATCCGCCGCCGTTCGGCGCGCCTGTATCGAGCCCGCAGTCCGTGGAGCGGGGCCGGGCCATGGCCGCGGCCCGGTGCGGCGGCTGCCACGCCGTCGGCCTGACCGGCGACAGTCCCCTGGCCGCCGCCCCGCCGCTCCGCGACGTCGCCAACCTCTATCCGCCGGAGCAGCTGCAGGAAGCCTTCGCCGAGGGCGTCATGACCGGCCACCCGGCCATGCCCCAGTTCGAGCTGCCGCCGGGCGAGATCAACGACCTGATCGCCTGGCTGGACTCGATGCGGACCGAATGACGGCGGCCGGCGGACCCCGCCGGTCCCCGCGGCCTCTCAGCCCTCCGGCGTGACCGGCGGCGGGGCCTCGACCGCCCTGGGGTCCGACTCCGGCACGAGGCCCGGCTCCGGAACGGGCCCCTTCAGCTCCGACCAGGCCAGTCCGCCCGCGGCCGCCGTCCGCCCTCGCTCGAACAGCCGGGCCATGGACTCGGGATCGAAGTCGAGGCTCGACGACTCGATCCCTTCAGGAATGGCGGCGACGTACAGGCTCAGGCCATTGCGCTCGGCGAAGGCCAGATTGACCGCCAGGCCGGTGCGCAGATTGGCCTTGCTCATCGTGTCATAGGACCGGGCCAGAATGGCCCGCAGGGTCCCGCGCGTGATCACCTCGGTGCGCCCGATCTGGCCGTTGATCAGGACATAGAGGGTGGTGCCCTCCGGCGCCGGCGTCGGCGTGGTCACGTTCAGCAGACTCTCCGGGATGCCGAGGAAGGGGGT
>NZ_JAVHLH010000001.1:14993-32201 GCF_031082345.1 Brevundimonas sp.
TCACGCCGCCGTCGACATGCATTTCCTCGACCAGCCGCCCCTCGGCGTCGACGCCCGGGATCATGACCGGAGGGAACACGCCGGGAATGCTGGCGGAGGCCAGCAGGACGTCGCGGAACAGCGCCACCGCCTGGACGCCGCCCTGTTTGGCCAGCACCCCCATGTCCCAGATCACCGTCTCCTCGGCGTCCAGATTGGTCGTGACGATCAGGAGGCGGCGGCCCTTGTCGTGCTCGACGGCGATCTGGCGCAGCAGCTCCGGGGTCACATAGTCCTCGACCAGATCCTCAAGCACCCCGGAGTCGAACAGACCCGGCGACGCGAGGGCGGCGAAGCTGCGCCAGCCCAGCAGCCCGCCGGTGCGGCCTTCGGCATAGGCGCCGCGCAGTTCGTCGTCCCACTCGGGACCGAGGAAGGCGAAGGGCGCCGCCAGCGCCCCCGTGCTGACGCCGGTGACGACGCTGAACTCCGGCCGGGTTCCGCTGGCGGTCCAGCCGACCAGGACGCCGGCCCCATAGGCTCCGTTGGCGCCGCCGCCGGATAGGGCGAGAATGGAGCGGCCCTCGGACGCCGCCCACAGCCGCTCGCCGATCTGTTCGGCCAGGGCCTCGACCCGGGCGACGTCGCCGGCCCGGATACGGGGATCCTCGGTGGGCCGCCAGGTCTGGGTGGTGAGGCGCAGAACCCCGCCCTCGGGCCGGTCGATGGTGCCGCACCCGGCCAGCCACAGCGCCGCGATCAGGCCGGCGACGATGGCTGCGGATTTGCGGATCATGCGCGAGTCGTCCGTTGAGGCGGTGGGACGAGCCTTCTAGCATGGATGCCGCCCGCCCTTCACGGCGTCAGTGTAGGCGCTACCCTCCCCCCATGTCCGACTCGCGCCGCCTGATCGACCTCAGCCACGCCATCGAAGCCGGCATGGTCACCTACAAGGGCCTGCCGGCGCCGTTGGTCTGCGACCACCTGAGCCGCGAGGCGTCGCGGGCCCACTACGAGCCCGGCACGGAATTCCAGATCGGGCGGATTGAGATGGTCGGCAACACTGGCACCTATCTGGACAGCCCCTTCCACCGCTACGCCGACGGCGAGGACCTGAGCGAGGTCGGGCTGGAGCGGGTCGCCGGCCTGCCGGGCCTGGTCATTCGCGCCGAAGGCCTGCAGGCGGTGGACCGCGACCGGTTCGAGGGTCGCGATCTGCGCGGCCGGGCCGTGCTGGTCCACACTGGCTGGGCCCGGCACTGGCGCACCGACGCCTATTTCGAGGACCATCCCTTCCTGACCGAGGCCGCCGCCGCCTTTCTCGTCGAGGCCGGCGCCGCCCTGGTCGGCATCGACTCGCACAACATCGACGACACCCGCACGCGGTCGCGGCCGGTCCACACCCGCCTGCTCGGCGCCGGCATCCCGATCTGCGAGCACATGCGCGGGCTGGAGCTGCTGCCGGACGCCGGCTTCCGCTTCACCGCCGCCCCGCCGAAGGTGAAGGCCTTCGGAACCTTCCCGGTGAGGGCGTTCGCGGAAGTGGGGTAGGCCGCCGACATCCTTCGCCCCTCCGCGCGCGTATTGCTGCGCAGACATGGGCGGCCGAGGCGGCCGCGCGGGAGGCCGTATGGATCGGGACAACAATCTGGCCGTGGTGGTCGGGGTGTCGGGCGGCGTCGGCGGCGCCCTGGCCAGAGGGCTGGCCGCGCAGGGCCAATACGACGCGGTGGTCGGGGTCGCCCGTCACCGGCCCGCGGACTGGCCCGGCGGTCCGACGCTTCCCTTCGTCGCCGCCGACATCACCGACGAGGCCCAGGTCGCCGAAGCCGCCCGGACGATCGGAGACCTCGGTCGTCCAACCCGGATCGTCGTTGCGACGGGCCTCCTGCACGCCGACGGCGTGGCGCCCGAGAAGGCCCTGCGGATGCTGGATCCCGAGGCGCTGATGACCCTGTTCCGGGTCAACGCCGTCGCGCCCGCCCTCGTCGCCAAACACCTGCTGCCCCTGACGCCCCGCGACCGGGTCAGTCTATTCGCGGCTCTCTCGGCCAGGGTCGGCAGCATCTCCGACAACCGCCTGGGCGGCTGGTACGGCTACCGCGCCTCAAAGGCGGCGCTGAACATGCTGATCGCCACCCTGGCGATCGAGCACCGTCGCACCCGCCCGCAGGGAATCTGCGTCGCCCTGCACCCCGGAACGGTCGAGACCGGGCTCAGCGCGCCCTTCCGACACGGCGCGACGGCGGCGAAGCGCCTCACGCCCGACCAGTCGGCCAAGGCCTTGATCGAGGTGATGGATCGCCTTTCACCGGAGGATAGCGGCAGCTTCCTGGCCTGGGACGGACAGCCGATCCCGTGGTGACCGGAAGGCGCCGGCGAACATCGCCAACTCCTCGACGCCGTTCATCTAATGGTGGTAGGTGGAAGCTGCGCAGGGGGCGCATCCCTCCAAGGATCCGTAAAATGTTCAAGACTTTCGCACGCCGCGCCGTACTCGCGGCGGCCATTTCGGCTGTGGCCTTCGGGACGATGGGTTTCCGCTCCAGCGACGATCAGGACCGTCGGGTCCTGATCATCAACGCCACCGGCGTCACCATGACCCATTTCTACGCCTCGAACTCCGGCCAGAACGACTGGCAGGAAGACATCCTCGGCGAGGACGTGCTGCAATCCGGGGCCTCGGTCCGGATCAACATCGACGACGGCACGGACGCCTGCCTGTACGACTTCAAGGCCCGCTTCGCCGACGGCGACGAACTGGTGCGCAACCGCATCAACGTCTGCGAGATCACCGAATATCGCTACACCGCCGGCTGATCGGCCGGACCGACAGACGATCAGGGCCGCGCCTTTGTGGGCGCGGCCCTTTTTTCGCGCCCGAATCCGCTACCCTTCCCCCATGCCCGACTCACTCCGCCGCTGCGCCTGGTGCGGGACCGATCCCCTCTACGTCGCCTATCACGACGAGGAGTGGGGCGTGCCCGAGTACGACGCCCGCGCCCTGTGGGAGAAGCTTGTGCTGGACGGCTTCCAGGCCGGGCTGGCGTGGATCACCATCCTGAGAAAGCGCGAGGGGATGCGCGACGCCTTCGACGGTTTCGATCCGGAGAAGATCGCCGGCTATGGCGAGGCCGACATCGAGCGGCTGCTCGGCGACGGCCGCATCATCCGTTCGCGGGCCAAGATCAACAGCGCCATCAAGGGGGCGAAGATCTGGCTGGAGATGCGCGACAGCGGCGAGGACTTCAGTGAATGGCTCTGGTCGTTCGTCGGCGGGGCGCCGATCCAGAACAGCTGGCCCGACAGCGGCGCCCGGCCCGTGGCGACGCCGGAATCCGAGGCCCTGTCGAAGGCCCTGAAACAGCGCGGCTTCACCTTCGTCGGCCCCGTGATCGTCTACGCCTTCATGCAGGCCGTGGGCATGGTCAACGATCACGGCGTCGAATGCTTCCGTCACCCGCAGCTTCGTGCGACGACCGGTCCGTGAAGACGCCGTCGAAGACATCCGCCCGAGCAAAGGCGCCCGCGAAAGCCCCGCGCGGCTTCCCGACGCTGACGCTGGAGACTGTCCTGATCCAGTCGTGCGGCGGCCTGGTCTGCGGAGTCGACGAGGCGGGGCGCGGTCCCTGGGCGGGGCCGGTCTCGGCCGGGGCGGTGATCCTGAACGCCGACGACCTGCCGGACGGCATCGACGACTCCAAGGCCCTGACCCACGCCCGACGCGAAACGCTCGAGATCGAGATCAAGGCCCGCGCCGTCGCCTGGGGCGTCGGCTTCGCCTCGGTCGAGGAGATCGCCGAGCTGAACATCCTGCACGCCACCGGCCTGGCCATGTGCCGCGCCATCGAGGCGATGTCGGTCCAGCCGGTCGCGGCCCTGGTCGACGGCAACTACCGCTTCAAACTGCCGTGCGAGGTGCAGCCAGTGGTCGGCGGCGACGGCCTGTCGCTGTCGATCGCGGCGGCCTCGATCCTCGCCAAGACGGCGCGGGACCGGCTGATGGTGGCGCTGGATGCGGAATACCCCGGCTACGGCTTCGCCGGCCACAAGGGCTACAACGCCCCGGTGCATCAGGAGGCCCTGAGGACGCTGGGCCCCAGCCCGGCCCACCGCCGAAGCTGGGCCCCGATCCGGGCGCTGCTGGAAGGCGCCTAGATGTGCAGGGCGCCGCCCAGCAGGGCCCCGGCGAGGGCGGCGACGAGTCCGCCGAGCGTGATGGTCAGCCACGCCGGGACGCCGTCGGCCAGGTCCGACAGGCTCCGGTCGGGCTCGGGCGCCACGTCATTGGCGACCCGGTTGTCGAAGCGCGTCGCCGACGGCGCTCGCCAGGCTACGGTTTCAAAGGCGTCGACCGACCGGCCATAGGCCCGGCTCGCTTCCAGACGCCGCGAGGGGGAGAGGGTCATCTGTTCCATGGCCGACACAACGGTCCGGATTCCGGACCGTTCCCGGCTAAGCCGCGTCGGCGAGGTTCAGCCGCCGGTCGCTGACCACGAACAGATATTCGACGTTCTTCAGCCGGCCCACGGTCCCGACCTTGTCGCCCTTGGGATTGTGGATGCCGATGCGGGCCCCGACGTAGCGCGGGCGGGCGATCTCGATGACCTGCACCTCGCCCCGCCCGGACAGCATCTCCACGAGCTGGTCGCGGCCCAGATAGCCCTCGTCGTTGAACGAGACGATCAGGTTCGGCGCCTTCAGCCCCTCGATCACCGCCTGCAGCGCCGGGGCGATGCCGGGGCGGCTGTTGAAGGCGCTCTTGCGGGTGCGGACATCGATCCGCTTGTTGGCGATCCCGTAGGTCTCCGGCTTGTCCCACAGCACCAGGCTCTCCCAGCAGTGGTAGTTGCCGAGGTAGGAATGCTGGTTGTACGGGGGGTCCAGATAGACGAGGTCGGCCTCGACCGAGGGCGACAGTTCGACGGCGTCGGCGCGGGTGGCCCTGCAGGGACCCGCCGCCACGCCAGGAAGGATGTCGGGCAGGCGCAGCTCCAGCGGCTTCAGCGCCCGGCTGGCCCACGATTTCATATAGGCCATCTGCAGACCGGCCGTTGAGTCCACCCGGTCGGCGGCCTCCATCAGGCTGACAAGGGCGATGGCCTCCAGTTCGGGCTCCAGCGCCATGGCGGCGATCCGGTCGCGCATGGCGTCGATGCGGGCGCCGTTCTCGGGCGTGAAATAGCGCGCGTCCTCGCAGAAGGATTTGGTGAACCAGCCGGCCTCCGGCGCGACGGTCCGCAGCTCGGCCAGCACGCCTTCCGCCTTCTCCAGCCAGCGCTCGCGGTCGGCCTGCACATAGGTCGTGGCCAGCACATGGGCGTAGGCGTTGTGGTCGTTCGACCAGACCCGGAAGCCCTGCTTCTTCAGCGCATGCCCGACCCGCGCGCTGCCCGAGAACAGGTCGCAGACGGTCCCGCCGTCCGGCAGGGCGCCGGAGATGGCCCGGACGATCTCCGCCAGCAGCGCGCGCTTCGAGCCGATGTATTTGATCATGCCGACCCTTGCGGGGTCAGCCTTTGTGGCCGCGCCCCTTCATCGGAACATGCGCCAGTCGCAGCAGATTCGCAGCCCCCGGCGCGCCGAACGGCGTGCCGGCGAGGATCAGCAGGCGCTGGCCGGGCTCGGCGAGCCCGTATTCGACCGCCTTGGCGACCGCGTCGTCGGTGACCTCCTCCAGCGAGGCCGGCTCGCGGCTGAGGCGCGGCTCCAGCCCCCAGACCAGCGCCAGCCGCCGGGCCGTCTCGGGTTTGGGCGTCAGGGCCAGCACCGTCTGCAGCGGCCGCTCGCGCGACATCCGCCGCGCCGTCCCGCCCAGGGTGGTGAACACCACGATACAGGCCGTCGACTGCGACTCCGCCGCCTTGCGCGCCGCCGCCACCAGGGCGTCGACGTCGTGCTCGTGCATGCCGGCGTGTTCGGCGTCCATCAGGCTGGGCCACATCTCGTCGCGTTCCACCCGCTCGATGATCCGGCTCATGATGCCGACCGATTCCAGCGGATAGTCGCCCGAGGCCGTCTCGGCCGACAGCATCAGGGCGTCGGCGCCCTCATAGACGGCGTTGGCCACGTCCGAGGCCTCGGCCCGGGTCGGAGCCGGGGACGAGGTCATCGACTCCAGCATCTGGGTCGCCACGATCACCGGCACCCCGCGCTGGCGGGCGGCGCGGATGATCCGCTTCTGCGCCACCGGCACCTCTTCCGGGTCCAGCTCCACGCCGAGATCGCCGCGGGCGACCATCACGCCGTCGCAGTAGTCGAGGATGCTCTCCAGTTCGTTCAGCGCCTGGGGCTTCTCGATCTTGGCCAGGCAGGCGGCGCGGCCCTTCACGATCTGCTTCAGCTCGGCCATGTCCTCGGCCTTCTGGACGAAGCTGAGCGCCACCCAGTCGACGCCGATGCGCAGGGCGAAGGCCAGGTCCTCGCGGTCCTTGGGCGTCAGGGCCGAGACCGGCACCACCGCCTCGGGCACGGCCACGCCCTTGCGGTCCGACAGTTTCGAACCGCTCTCGACCGTGACGTCGGCCCATTCGTCGGTGCGCTCATTGACCCGCAGCCGCACCCGGCCGTCGTCGAGCAGCAGCAGCATGCCGGTGCGCAGGGCCCTGAAGATCTCGGGATGCGGCATCTGCACCCGCGTCTCGTCCCCCGGCGTCGGGTCGAGATCGAAGCGCATCCTGTGGCCCGGCTTGACGTCGATCTCGACATTGGCGAACCGGCCCAGCCGCAGCTTCGGCCCCTGCAGGTCGGCCAGCACGCCCAGCGGGCGTTTCAGCGCCAGTTCGGCCCCGCGCACCGCCTTCAGCGCCGCCGCGTGATCCTCGTGCGAGCCGTGGCTGAAATTCAGGCGGAAGACGTCCACCCCGGCCTGGGCCAGGGCCTTGACCTCGCCGGGCGCGCGGCTGGCGGGTCCGAGGGTTGCGACGATGCGGGCGCGCCGGGCTCTTTTCATACGATATCCGTGGCCTTTGGGAGAGCGTTCTCCCCTTGTGCCACGAAACGCCGCAGGGGTAAGGCCGCTCCACGCCGCGAAACATGAAGTTATGCCGCCGCGGGCCGATCAGGCCTCCGGAACCGGCGCCCGCAGGGCCTCCCGGAACGCCTCCAGCCGCGCGCGGTAGCCCTCGGCGTCGCCATATTCGAGGAAGCGGGCGTAGCGCTCGTGCGGGTCGCTGACCCGCAGCGCATGCTTGATCGGGCACCAGTACTGTTCGGTCCGGCTGGCGACCTCGCGGACATAGGCGACCACGCCATTGGCGTATTCGCAGAAGACGCAGTTCACGATCTCGATGCCGTTCAGATAGGCCAGGCGGCCGCGGTCCAGGACCACATATTGCGACCTCGGCGCCCGCGGGATGCGCCAGGCCCGGAAGCAGATCGCCTGATACAGGCTGACCCAGACGTCGATCAGGACCAGCGGGATGATCAGGGAATAGATCACCGGCGCGGTCGCCACATGGGCGAAGGAGGATCGGCCAAGGAAGCGCCCCACGCCCTGCCGCAGGCGCCGGTGCTCGGTCACCACGCCCTCCTCGAACTCCACCAGTCCGGCTCTCAGCCGCCAGCCCAGCGTCGTGCGTCGCTTCTCAATTTCCCGATCGAGTTCTCCCTGGAGGCGTACGATCTCATGCGCCAGCGCCTCGAGGCGGGCGGTCAAGGGCGCGGAACCACGGGGTTCAGGGCGCGCTCCAGCGGCGCCAGCCAGCGCTCCAGTTCGATGTCGGGGGCCTTGGTCAGGTCCCGGTCCAGCGTATCGGCGATCGGCGCCGTGGCGCCGATGGCGTCCTTCAGCACCCCCAGGATGCGGGCCGGCGCGACCAGGATCAGGGCATGGTCGCCCCGGCTCCTGAGCGCCTGCACGGCGGCCTCGGCCACCCCGGTGGCGAACTCGGCCTTGGCCTGGCGGTAGGGATCCTCGACGCCTGTGGTGTGGCTGGCCCCGGTGGCCGACTGCACCGACCGCACGGCCGGGTTGCGACGTCGCTCCTCGCGCACCTCGGCCAGCGATCCGGCGCCGTCGATCTCCCGCACGGTGCGGAAGGCGCGGGTCTCGGGATCGCGCTCGACGAAACGGGCCCGGCCGCCGTCGGCCAGCACGAACAGGGCTCTATGTTTTCTCGGCATGACGACCTCGGTGGAAAAGGGGCGATTCCGGCCGCCCCTGTCGTCCCAACCTATCGCGCGCCGCCCGGCCGCCCTTGATCTGGCTCAAGCGGCGATGGTGCGAGCGGCGGGGGTCGAACCCGCATGACCGAAGTCGAGGGATTTTAAGTCCCTTGCGTCTACCAGTTTCGCCACGCTCGCGGCCGGGACGGACCCTACTGCGCCGGTCTTAACGCCCGGAAGTCCACGTCCGAGTTGGCCAGCAGCCACAGGAAGGCGGCCCAGGCGGCGACGTTCTGGTCCATGGCCTCCGGATCGATCCGGTCCAGCACGTCGTCGGCGGTGTGGTGGGTGTCGAAATAGTCGGTGCCGTCCTGGTTCAGCCGGAAGGCCGGAACGCCCGCGGCCACGGTCGGGCCGGTGTCGGGGCCGCCGCCGGTCGCGGCCGAGCCGTCGAACAGCACGCCCAGCGGCGTCAGCACGGCCTGCGCCGCGCGGCGGAAGTCGGTGTCGGCGGCGCCGGCCGGCAGGGTCAGGCTGTAGATCGGCCCGGCCCCGAAGTCGCTTTCGCTGACCGCCACATGGTTCGCCATCTCGGCCGTCCGGCTGGCGGCGTAGAAGCGCGCCCCGGCCAGACCCTGGGCGGGCGGCGGCTGGCTGACCTCTTCCGAGCCCCACCAGACCACGCGGATAGTGCGGCGGGGCTTGCGCGGCATGTCCTCGATCAGCTTCAGGGCGGCGGCGGTGATCGCCACCCCGGCGCCGTCGTCGATGGCCCCGGTGCCGAGGTCCCAGCTGTCCAGATGCCCGCCGATGACGATGACCTCGTCGGGCGCGCCCGAGCCGCGCACTTCGCCGATGACGTTCTGACTCTTGCTGTCGGCGGTGAAGCCGGCGGTCGAGAACAGCCGCATCCGCACCGGCTGGTCGCTCAGGCGGATCATGCGGCGCAGCTGGTCGGCGTCGGGCGGGCTCATGGCGAAGGCCGGGACCGTGCCTTCGCCCACCCGGGTCGCGCCGGTGTGGGCGAAGCGGTGGTCATGGGTGCCCAGCGAGCGCAGCACATAGCCGACCGCCCCGCGCTTCGCCGCCTCGGTGGGGCCGTTGCCGCGCACCGGCGAGGTCGCGCCGTAGCCGCGGCCGTCCTGGGCCTGGACCGTGTCCTGCAGCACCACGGCGATCTTGCCGGTCAGCGAGCCTTCGGGCTGGTCGAGCAGCTGCTGGTAAGTTTCAAAAATGGCCGCCTCGCCCTCGATCCCCTCCGCCGGAGTGGCGATCGAGCCGCCCAGCGACACCACCGTCAGCGACTGCGGGAAGGGCGACAGGATCTCGACGCTGGCCTCGCCGCGGGTCCACAGGGCCAGCGGGAATTCCTCGATCGCGACGTTGTCGAAGCCCATGGCGCGGAACTGGTCCGCGCCCCACCGGGCCGAGGCCTGTTCGGAGTCCGAACCCGCCAGCCGCGGCCCGAACCGGGTGGTCAGCTCCGAGACCAGTTCGTACGCGACATTGTCCCGCAGCGCGCGGTCGCGCAGTTGCTCGGCCTCGCGGACGGTGCGGGCGTCCTGGGCGACGGCGGGGGCGGCGGCGAGACCGAGCGCCAGCGCGCTGGCGGCGAGAAGACGGGCGGACAGGGACATCGGTGGCTCCGGGACTCAGCAGGGAGCCGGAACCTAGACCGCGACGGCCGGAGGGAGAAGCGGTGCTCTCCCGAGTTCTGTCAGCCGTCCGACAAGCTGGCCTATTCGCCCTTGACGTAGGGCTCCACCGGACCCTGCAGCTTGACCGTCAGGGCCTTGCCGCGGCGATCGACGCGGTTGCCGACGGCGAGGCGGACCCAGCCCTCGGAAACGCAGTATTCCTCGACATTGGTCTTGTCCTCGCCCTTGAAACGGACGCCGATCCCCTGCGCCAGCAGGTCGGCGTCGTGGAACGGGCTGTCGGGATCGACACAGAGGCGGTCGGGAAGGTCGGTCATGATCGGGCGCTCGGAAAAGGACAGGGGCGGGCTTTAGCCGAGGACGGCGGCGGCTCCAAGAGAGCTTGACCTGACGCCGCGTCAATCCGCTAGGTAGGTTGCGAATAACTACGGACCTGTCGATGAGCGACCCCGTCATCCGCGATCTCACCATCCCCGCCCCTGACGGCTATCCGCTGTCGATGCGTCTGATCTCGCCGCCGCAGCCGACGGTCGCCATGCTGGTCAGTTCCGGCACCGGCTTTCCGAAGGGGTTCTACGACCGGTTCGCCCGGCATATGGCGAGCAAGGGCGCGGCGGTGCTGACCTATGATTTCCGGGGCATCGCCGGGTCGAGGCCCGACGATCTCGCCGCCATGGACATGGACTATCCCGACTGGGGCCGGCTCGACATGCCGGCCGCGCTGGACGCCCTGACCGAGGCCGCGCCCGGCCTCCCCGTGGTTCACGTCGGCCACAGCGTCGGCGGCCATTTCCTCGGCCTCATGCCCAATCAGCACCGCATCGCCCGCCACGCCTTCGTCTCCGTCGGCAGCGGCTACTGGGGTCGGCACCACCGGTCCTACAATCCGCTCGAGCTGTTCTTCTGGTTCGCCTACGGCCCGTGGAGCCTGGCCCGCCGCGGCTACATCCGCGGCGGCGGCCTGTGGGCGGGGACGGACCTGCCGCGCGGCGTCTGGGAGACCTGGCGACGCTGGTGCCTGAAGCCGGCCTATTTCCACGACGAGCTGAAGGATCGGCTGCGACCGCATCATTTCGAGGCGGTGACGGCCCCGATCCGCTCGTGGATCTTCACCGACGACCCGATCGCCACCCCGGTCACCTCGCCGAAATTGCTGGAGATCTATCCCAACGCGCCGCGCGAGATGCTGGTGCGCGCGCCCGCCGACTACGGCGTGGCCCGCATCGGCCACGAGGGCGCCTTCCGCCGGGGCATGGAGCCGCTGTGGGACGAGATGTTCGACTGGCTGACCAAGGGTATTGCCGAACGTTAAGTTGACGACCGCGCGACCCGGGTCCCTCCTCCGCCCGGGAGGACCTCATGATCCAAGCCATTCTGTTCGCGGCCGCGCTGCAGACCGCGCCCGCCCCCGCGCCCCCTCCGGCGATCGACTGCGCCGACGCCGACCATAGCGCCTTCAACTTCTGGATCGGGGACTGGGACGTCAGCGCCACCGGCACGGAGACCGTCGTCGCCCGCAGCGTCATCTCGTCGACCGCGGGCGGCTGCGCCATCGAGGAGGACTATCGCCAGACCGTCGGTCCCGGCGGCGTCGCCACGACCTATCACGGCGTCAGCTTCAGCGCCTTCGACGCCCGGCGCGGCGGCGTCTGGCGGCAGTTCTACATGGACAGCGGCGGCTCGGTGACGGTGTTCGAGGGCGGCCTGCGCGGCGACGCCATGGTGCTGGAGGCGCCCGGCCGCGGCGGCGGCGTGCAGCGCATGACGGTCTCGCCCCAGGCCGACGGATCGGTTCGCCAGCGCGGCGAGTCCACGACCGACGGCGGCGCCAGCTGGACGCCCGGCTATGATTTCACCTACCGCCGGCGTTGATCGACGGGCCATGGCGCCTAGGTAAGCGGGCCCCCTTCCGGAGCCCGCCATGACCGACCAGCCCGCCATCACCGTCGACGGCCACGCCATTCCGCTGCTGGGCTTCGGCACCTGGATGCTGGAGCCTGACGACGCCCGGCGCATGGTCGCCGAGGCCCTGCGCCTCGGCTACCGCCACATCGACACCGCCTGGATCTATCGCAACGAGGCGGCCGTGGGGGACGGCATCCGCGACGCCATCGAGGCCGGCCATGTCGCCCGCGACGACCTCTGGCTGACCACCAAGATCTGGGTCGACCATTTCCACCGCGACGCCCTGCTGAAACAGGCGGAAGAGTCCGCCGCCAGCCTCGGCTTCTCGCCCGACCTGCTGCTGCTGCACTGGCCGAAGAAGACCCCGTCGTTCGACGAGACCCTCGGCGCCCTGAACGAGGCCAGGGACCGCGGCCTGACCCGGACCATCGGCCTGTCCAACTTCCCGTCGGCCGAGTTCCGCGAGGCCCAGGCGCTGTCGAAGGCGCCGCTGGTCACCAACCAGGTCGAGTATCACCCCTACCTCAAGCTCACGACCCTGCTGGAGACGGCCCGGGATCTCGGTTCCTCCATCACCGCCTGGTCGCCGCTGGCCCAGGGCAAGGTCGCCGACGACCCGACCCTGAACGAGATCGGCCGCGCCCACGGCAAGACGCCCGGCCAGGTGACCCTCCGCTGGCTGATCCAGCAGAACGTCATCGCCATCCCGCGCACCGGCAAGGAAAGCCGGGCCGCCGAGAATTTCGACATCTTCGACTTCCAGCTGACGCCGGAGCAGATGGATCGCATCCACGCCCTCGCCCGCCCCGACGGCCGGCTCGGCGACTGGATTGATCCCGCGTTCAAATGGGATGAAGAATGGGCCTGAGGCGCGGCGTCTGAGACCGGGCCCGGGAGGACGCCAATGGGTTCGGTGCTGGGATTCCCCGGCGTCGATCCGTCGGACGCGGCGGTCGGCGCAAGACTGAAACGGTGGCGCGAACAGCGCGGCCTGAGCGTCGATGAGCTCGCCCCACTTATGAGCATGACGCCGGAGGAGACCCGCCGGGCTGAAAGCGGACGGGGCCATCTGACCACCGCGCAGCTCGGCGCCGCCACCAACGCCCTGCACCTGCCCCTGTGGGCGCTGGTCTCCGACCACCGCGCCTATTGAGCGCGCCCGGCGGGCGTGACAGCCGCCGCGGCTCCGCCTAAGCCTCGCCGCATGGCCTACAAATCGCTTCGCGACTTCATCGAGCGCCTCGAACGCGAGGGCGAACTGGTTCGCGTGTCCGAGCCCGTCTCCACCCACCTCGAGATGACCGAGATCCAGACCCGGCTGCTGCGCAACGGCGGCCCGGCGGTGCTGTTCGAAAAGCCGGTCATGCCCGACGGCTCGATCAGCCCCATCCCCTGCCTCGCCAATCTGTTCGGCACGGTGAAGCGCGTGGCCATGGGCGTGACCATGGACAAGAAGACCCGCACCACCGCCGCCGAACTGCGCGAGGTCGGCGAGCTGCTGGCCTTCCTGCGCAATCCGACCCCGCCGCGCGGCCTCGGCGACGCCATGGAGATGCTGCCTCTGGTCCAGACGGTCATGTCGATGCGGCCCAAGGTGGTGAAGTCGGCCCCGGTGCAGCAGGTGGTGCTCAAGGGCGACCAGATCGACCTGACCTCACTGCCGGTCCAGGGCTGCTGGCCCGGCGAACCCGCGCCGCTGATCACCTGGGGCCTGGTCGTCACCAAGGGCCCGTCCGACGACCGCGAGGACGACTTCAACCTCGGCATCTACCGCATGCAGGTGCTGGGCAAGGACCGCGCGATCATGCGCTGGTTGGCCCACCGCGGCGGAGCCCAGCACTACGCCCGTCACAGGAAGGCCGGAAAGAAGGGCCCCCTGCCCTGCGCCGTCGTCATTGGAGCCGATCCTGGCGCCATCCTCGCCGCGGTCACGCCCGTGCCCGACACCCTGTCGGAATACCAGTTCGCCGGTCTGCTGCGCGGCCAGAAGGCCGAGCTGGTTCCCTGCAAGACCGTGCCGCTGATGGTCCCCGCCCACGCCGAGATCGTGCTGGAAGGCCACGTCCTGTTCGATGAGCACGCGCCCGAAGGCCCGTACGGCGACCACACCGGCTACTACAACTCGGTCGAGACCTTCCCCGTCTTCCAGGTGACCGCCATCACAATGCGGAAGGACCCCATCTATCTGACGACCTTCACCGGCCGCCCGCCGGACGAGCCCTCGGTGCTGGGCGAGGCGCTGAACGAGGTCTTCATCCCCCTGCTGCGCCAGCAGTTCCCCGAGATCACCGACTTCTGGCTGCCGCCCGAGGGCTGCAGCTACCGCATCGCCGTGGTGTCGATGAAGAAGGCCTACCCCGGCCACGCCAAGCGGGTGATGCTGGGCGTGTGGAGCTATCTGCGCCAGTTCATGTACACCAAATGGGTGATCGTCGTGGATGACGACATCGACGCCCGCGACTGGAAACAGGTCATGTGGGCCATCGCCACCAAGATGGACCCGGCGCGCGACATCACCGTCATCGAGAACACCCCGATCGACTACCTCGACTTCGCCAGCCCCGAGAGCGGTCTCGGCTCCAAGATCGGCCTCGACGCCACCGACAAATGGCCGCCCGAGACCAAACGCGAATGGGGCGAGGAAATCCGCATGGACGAGACCGTCGTGGAGCGGGTGTCGGAGATGTGGGAGCGTCTGGGCCTGCCGGGCGACGGGACGCCGATCTGGAAGTCTCCGGCCTGATCCCGCGCGCGATCACGCGACCGCCATCGGAATGTGTCCGAATAGGGCTTTTCAGATGACGGAACTGTAATACACAATATGGGCTGTCCTTCCCGGAGTTGCTCCATGAAACGCTCGCTTGTTGTCGCCCTCGCGCTGGCCACGGCCATGCCGGTCATCTCGCTTCCGGTCATGGCCGACGCCCAGGTCCTGACCGGCCGCGGCGCGCCTCGCCGGGCCGCACCGCCCCGTCCGGCTCTCAGCGAGGCCGAAGAGAACCGCCTCTACGAAGCCGAGGACCAGGTCTTCGAGATCGACAGCCAGCTGGCCGACATCCAGGCGGCGGGCGAGGCCGCGGGCGGCCTGACCGAGGCCCAGCAGGCCGAGATCAACGCCCTGACCCGCCGTCGCGCCGACGCCCAGCGCACCATCGACCGGCTCGAGGCCAAGCGGAACCGCTAGGGCGCCGGCGAGCGGACCGGCGCTTGCCGCACTTGCCTTGGAGGGAAGGACGGCGGATGAGGGGGGCCATGCGCTCCACCCTGATCCTCGCCGCCCTTGCGGCCCTCGTGTCGAGTCCCGTCATGTCCCAGTCCGCGTCCTCGTCCGTTCCCAACGCCGCGCCGTGGGATCAGCCCTTCCTGCCGCCCGCGCCCGCTTGGGATGGCGCCAGTCGCGCCCTGTTGCGCGAGGCCTCGGATCCCTGGGTCACGCCGTTCGAGGCGGATCCGGACCATGACTTCAGCCCGACCTACGCCGACACCCGCGCCTGGTTCGACCGTCTGGACGCCGCCTCGGACCTGATCCGCATCGAGCAGTTCGGCGTCTCGCCCGAGGGCCGGCCGATCTACGCCGTGATCGCCTCGAAGGACGGCGCCGCCTTCGATCCGGCCAAGCCCGTGCTGCTGGCCCAGGCCGGCATCCACCCCGGCGAGATCGACGGCAAGGACGCGGGCATGATGCTGCTCCGCGACATCGCGTTCAACGGCAAGGACGACCTGCTGGACCGGGTCAACCTGATCCTGATCCCCATTCTCTCGGTCGACGGCCACGAGCGGACCAGCGCCTACGCCCGGCCCAACCAGCGCGGCCCCCGACTCCAGGGCTGGCGCAACACGGCGACCAACCAGAACCTCAACCGCGATTATCTGAAGCTGGACCAGCCCGAGATGCGGGCGGTGCGCGGTCTGATCCTGAAGTACCGGCCGGACCTGTACGTCGACGTCCACGTCACCGACGGCATGGATTACCAGTACGACGTCACCTACGGCTACAACGGCGAGGACGGCGTCTATTCGCGCTCCCCCGCGACGGCGCGGTGGCTCGACTCGGCCTTCAAGCCGGCGATGAACGCGGCGCTCGAGGCCCAGGGCCACATCCCCGGCGAACTGGTCTTCGGCATGAGCGACGATCCCAAGGCCGGGCTGTCGGACGGCGGCCTCGGCGAGCGTTTCTCCAACGGCTGGGGCTCGGCCGCCCACGTCCCGACCATCCTGATCGAGAACCACAGCCTCAAGCCGCACGAGCAGCGCGTGCTCGGAACCTATGTCTTCCTCGAACAGGCCATGCGCACCCTGGCGGCCGAGGGGCCCGACCTGCGCGCCGCCGTGGTCGCCGACAGCGCCCTGCGACCGGCCGAGATCCCGGCCAATTTCGTCCAGGACGCCGAACCTTCGACGACCCGCGCCTTCAAGGGCATCCGCTACGAGATGTACGACAGCCCCGCCTCCGGCCGTCAGGAGATCCGCTGGCTCGGCGAACCCGACCCCGAGCTCTGGCAGATGCCGTTCTATTCCTCGCATCCGACCCTGACCCTGCGCCGCCCCGAGGCCTACTGGGTGCCGTCGTACCGGACCGACATCATCGAGCGGCTGCGCATCCACGGCGTCGCCATGGAGACGCTGGACGCGCCGCGCAGCGTCGCCGTCGACATGCTGCGCCTCGACGATCCGAAGCTGGCGACCCGCCCGAACGAGGGCCATGTGCCGGTGACGGTGACCTCGGTCACGCCCGAGCGGCGCGACTGGACCTTCCCCGCGGGCTCGGTGCGGGTGCCGACCGATCAGCCGCTGGGCGACGTCGTCGTCCTGCTGCTCGAGCCGCAGTCGTCCGAGAGCTTCTTCGCCTGGGGCCTGTTCCCCGAGGTGCTCAGCCGCGTCGAATATATCGAGGGCTACGCCATCGCCCCCCTGGCCGAACGCATGCTGGCCGCCGATCCCGCCCTGAAGGCCGAGTTCGAGGCGAAACTGGCCGCCGAGCCGGAATTCGCGACCAGCGGCAATGCGCGTCTGCAGTGGTTCTACGAGCGAACCCCGTTCTACGATGATCGCTACCGCCTCTATCCGGTGGCCCGCGAGAACTGACCATGCCCGAGATGACCGCCCTTCACGCCGCCAGCCTCTGGAGCGGTCTTCTCATTCTGGTGATGGTCGGCCTCGCCTTCCGGGTCATCGCCAACCGGCGTCGGCACCGCGTCCTCTTCGGAGACGGCGGCGTCCAGCAGATGACCGTCGCCAGCCGCGCCTTCGGCAACGCCGCCGAATACATCCCGGTCGGCGTCGGGGCCCTGATCCTGCTGGCGATGCTCGGCTATCAGACCTGGGTCGTCCATGCTGTCGGGGCGGTTCTCTTCGCCGGCCGGCTGATCCACGGCGTCGGCCTCAGTCACGGCCGGGGCCCGGGTCCCGGCCGCATGATCGGCATGATCCTGACCCTCTTGGCGCTGATCGCCGCGGCGGGTCTGCTGGTGGTCGCTCCCTTCCTCGGCTGAGGCCGGTTGCGCCGCGAAGGCCGCCCGGCCATATCGGGGCATGTCCGACAGCCTGCCGTCCTCCGCCT
>NZ_JAVHLH010000001.1:32211-33595 GCF_031082345.1 Brevundimonas sp.
CGCTTCGTCGGCCATATGCCCAAGATGGACGAAAACCTGTTGAACGACGTCGTGGCCGCCGCGCTGAAGGCCGGCGCCGACGCCGCCGAGGCGGTCTCGGCCGAGCGCGCCGCCCTGTCCGTCGGGGTCCGCAACGGCGCCCTCGAGGACGTCGAGCGCGAGGAGAGCCGCGACCTCGGCCTGCGCGTCTTCATTGGCCGGCGTCAGGCCACGGTTTCCGCCTCCGACCTGTCCGACGCCACCCGGACCCGCCTCGTCGAGCGCGCCGTGGCCATGGCCAAACTGGCCCCCGAAGATCCTTACGCCGGCCTCGCGCCCCAGGACCGCCTCGCCCGCGGCCCCTTCGCTGACCTCGACCTCTACGATTCATCGGAACGCGGCGCCGCCGATCTTGGGGCTGTCGCCGCCGAGGCCGAGGCGGTCGCCCTGGCCGTGCCCGGCGTTGTCCGCTCCGAGGGCGGCCACGCCTCGGCCTCCGCCAGCCGCTGGCGGCTGGTGACCTCGCACGGCTTCGACGGCGCCTATCACGGCTCGGCCTTCTCGCTCGGCGTCGGCGTCATCGCCGAGAAGGACGGGGCGATGGAGCGTGGCGGCGAAAACCGGGCGGCGCGCCACCTGTCCGACCTGCCCTCGGCCGGAGACATCGGGGCCGAGGCCGGTCGCCGCGCCGTCGCCCGCACCGGCCCGCGCAAGATCGCCTCGACCACCGCCCCGGCAATCTTCGAGAACCGGCTGGCCATGCAGATCCTGTCGCCGCTGATCGGCGCCATCTCCGGCCCGTCGATCGCCCGCGGCACCTCGTTCCTCAAGGATCGCCTCGGTCAGGCTGTCCTGCCGAAGGGCGTCAACCTGATCGACGATCCGTTCCGTCCGCGCGGCCTCGGCTCGACCCCGTTCGACGACGAGGGCGTGGCGGTGACCCGGCAATCAATCATTGACGGCGGCGTCCTGACCACCTGGCTGCTGAACAGCGCCGCCGCCGCCCAGCTGGGTCTCGCCTCCACCGGCCACGCCGCGCGCGGCCTCGCGGGCCCGCCCGGGGTCTCGACCCACAGCCTGCATCTGGAACCCGGCGACCGCGACCTCGACGGCCTGATGGCCGACGCCGGGACCGGCCTGTTGGTCACCTCCATGTTCGGACCGTCGCTGAACGCCAACACCGGCGACTGGTCGGCCGGGGTCTCCGGCTTCTGGTTCGAGAACGGCGCCGTCGCCTATCCGGTCAGCGAGGTCACCGTGGCCGGCAAGCTGACCGACCTCTACGCCCGCCTGCAGCGCGGCTCGGACCTCGAATTCCGGGGCGCCAACAACAGCCCGTCGCTGATGTTCGACGCGGTCGCCATCGCCGGCAAATGAGCGACGCAAGCCACGAACTTGGCGCCGA
>NZ_JAVHLH010000001.1:33605-39002 GCF_031082345.1 Brevundimonas sp.
CGCCGCCGGCGATCTGGCGCTGGCCGAGCGCGAGGCCGGGCTGAAGATCTGGTCCAAGCCGGGCGGCTCGCCCGTCACCTCGGCCGACATGGCTGTTGACCGGCTGCTCCGCGAGACCCTGCTCGGCGCCCGTCCCGACCATGGCTGGCTGTCCGAGGAGACCGCCGACACTCCCGACCGCCTGGCCGCGCGCCGCATCTTCGTGGTCGATCCGATCGACGGCACCGTCGCCTATATGAAGGGCAAGCCGTGGTGGTGCATTCCCATCGCCGTGGTCGAGGACGGCCGCCCGATCGCCGCCGTGATCCACGCCCCCGCCCTGGGCGAGACCTTCACCGCCGTGCTTGGCGGCGGGGCCTTCCTGAACGGCCGGCCGATCACCGCCTCCGACACCGCCGACCTCGACGACGCCTCGGTGCTCGCCGACGCCCGGCTGATGGAAGGCCCGCACTGGCCCGAGCCGTGGCCGGCCATGCGCTACGAGAAGCGCAACGCCATCGCCTACCGCATGGCCCTGGTCGCCGCCGGGGCCTTCGACGCCGCCATCGCCCTGACCCCCAAATGCGACTGGGACGTCTGCGCCGGGGCCCTGATCGTCGATGAGGCGGGCGGCAAGGTCAGCGACCACCACGGCGGCGCCTGGCGCTTCAACCAGCCCGACCCGCGCCAGAGCAGCCTGGTCTGCAGCGCCGCCGCCCTTCACCCGTTGATCGTGCGGCGCACAGCGCCTATTCCCCTCGCGCCCCGCTAGTTCCCCTTCTGACCGGACGCCGCCCCATGACCAAGCCCGCCGACACCGACCCCCAGCTGCTCCACCTCGTCATCGGCGGAGAGCTGCGCCACCTCGACGCCCCGGTGTTCCGCGATCTGTCGAAGGTCGAGTTCGTCGGCGCCTTCCCCAACTACGAGGAGGCCCGCAAGGCCTGGAAGGCCCGCGCCCAGGCGACGGTGGACAACGCCCACATGCGCTTCTTCATCCTGCACGCGCACCGGATGATCGATCCGCGCGGGGATGCGCACGAGCACTGACGGGAACTCTCGCCCCGCGTGACGCGCTTTCAGTTCATACTGTCACGTCTGACCGGGAGAGACCCATGCTGACCCCCGCCCTGATCATTCTGGCCCTTCTGGTGCTGGGCGCCGGCATCGTCGTCTGGGCCACGCGCCGCAAGCCTGATCAGCCCGCCGCCGGACCGCCGGAAACCGACACCGCCTGGAACGATCCCGTCACCCCCGGCGAGTTTCCGACCCCGCGCGAGACCTTCACCCACGAGGACGCGCCGTCGGCGCCGCCTCCGCAGGAACCCCGACCTTGACCCTGTTCGGCCGCACCCTCGGCGGCGAGGAAATCGCCAGCCTGATCTTCCTGTCGATGGCGCTCGTCATCTGGCTGATGGCCTGGCGCGGCGAGCGCAACTGGACGCACTGGTTCCGGGGCTGGGAGGCCGACCGCAAGGCCCGGCGCGAGGCCGAGCTGGCCGCGGAGCAGGGCGGCGACCGCCCGCCCCCCTCGTCCGGGGCGCCGCGCGGCCCGTGGGGCTGAATCCCTATTCGCGCCTGAGCAGCTTCTCGGTCAGCAGCGTCCCCCACCACTGGGCCTTGAACTCGGCCCGGACCGCCTTCGGGTCGTAGGCGTCGCTGTCGATCCAGTCGATGAAGCTGATCCCCGCCGGCTCGGCCTCCTTCAGGTATTTCTCCAGCGTGTAGTCCAGCACCCCGGTCAGGCCCTCGCGGTGGTGCAGGTATTTCTTGTCCAGCTGCCGCATCGCCTCCGAGATCGGCTCGCCGAGATGGAAATGCCGGTACAGCACCGCCATCATCCCGGCCCGGTCCGCCCCCGACTTGCAGTGGATCAGCACCGGATAGTCGATGGTCCGGAACAGCTCGCGCGCCCGGTGGATGCGGTCCTTCTGCGGCGGATCGCGGCTGTCCAACGGCGCGTCGATCAGCGTCAGCCCCAGTGTCTCGCAGGCGTCCTTCTCCAGCGCATAATAGGCCTCGTCCCGCGCCCCGCGCAGGTTGATGACGGTCTTGATGCCCTGCGCCTTCCAGTAGGCCAGCTGCCGCGGCGACGGCTGGTTGGTCCGCACCAGATCCGGCCCCAGCCAGTGGGCGTTCATGAACCACCGCCTCAGGAAGGCGTGATCCTTCCAGACGTAGTCCCACTTGGCGCGGAAGCGGCCGCCGGGGGTGCTGAGGTCGTAGCGGGGCATGGGAGGGGAGATAGCCGGTCAATGCGGGGAGGTCACGGGGACAACCCGCTTCGGACGAAGACCGATCACCCCGGCACGGCGCCCGCGCCGCCACGGACAAATGCCATGACGTCAAGCGTTGCCTTCCATGGCCGCCCTCTCAAGGTTCCGTATAGGTAGATTGTTGGGTTCATGAACATGGGCCAAAGCCCCGCCTGCCGAACATCTCCGCCGTCCAGGCGATCAACATCGTAGTTGATCCGATCTGCGTGCAAAATCTTGTTGCATGCCTCTCTCAGCGAAAGTGGCTGAGTCTCAGCCCTTCCGACTTCTGGGACGAGTTCCCCGCACGCGTCGAACCTCTCAAGCACCCCACCATCACGGTCGTCGATCACTCGGAGCGACACTGCTGTATTGAGCAGTATCCGGGTGACCTCGTACTCAGAGAACTCGGAGTCGAGGCCGATGAGTGGCTGATCCCACCCGTCTCTATAAAGCTCATGTTGCGTGAACTCGGTGAATGGGCGTTCCGATAGGTAGATGCGGAGCAGCTGCCAAAGATCCCGACGGACCGTCGCGCCGTCGAAAATGTGGCCTTCGCGAAAATGCGCCGCCCTCTCAAGCTCCGCCAAAAGCACCTCCTCGGTGGCCTTAGTCCAACCACTCAAACGTCGTTTGCCATGAGCCGCCCTGTCCGTGGGGCCCAACCCACCCCTTGTGAAGCAGCCGCTTGAGCTTACGGCCATACCCCCGAACCGTTCTCCGATAGCCGCTCCAAAGGCGGTCCGTCATATGGGCTTGGGGTTCAATCTGACTGGCATCCCGACCACATGGGTATCGCATCCAACTCTCGTTGCCTTCTTCAAAGGCAGCGAGAACCCATTCGTCGCGATCTCGACAAGGTATCTCTGAAGAGAGTTTGCTGAGAGCGACGAGCTTATGGGTCTTCAAATCTCGGCCAAGAGTCCCGCCAGCGACGTAGCCTGGGTGTTCGAAAACTAGGAAGGCCTTGATCGCGTTTTCCAGAGCGAACGCGGCGAGTAGAAAGATGGCGCGGTGAGTTTCATCCCAAGTGACGGGTGCCTGTCCCGGCACGCGAAGCGTGAGCATGCCACGACCTCTCGATTCATAAAGGGTCACGGCCTGCTGGTGCAGGTTATCGGCTGTCAGTAGCCACTGGTGAGGGTCAGCCGCGCGGACAAACTCTTGGCACTGGGACTCTGAGAAAGGCACCTTGGGTGTTGGCAATCGCACCCCTCCGATCAGAAAATCAGAATCTGGCGGTGAGAGCTCAAGGTCAAGAACCACCGGTGGGCCAGTCGCCGGGGCACTAGGGCAACCGACCCGCTGGCTCGTGGGGGAGACCCGTCACGGCCGAGCGGCGCGGATGACCTTCTTGACCTGCTTGCACCGGGAGCACGTCGCCACCTCCTGCGTGAAGTCCGTCGTGGTGGCGAGCGCTCCAGTCACCTGCGCAGGATGGGCGGTATCGTTGGATAGGCCGACACCGGCAGCGAGACACTTGTTGCAGATCGCTGCCGGCCGCATCGCCGTGATGTAGTCGTTGATCTTCTGTGGGACCGACATGGAGCTCTCCTCTTTCGAAGAAGCGTAGCAGTGGGCAAACGGCCCATGCCAGTCCCTTCAAAGGCGCATCCGGGGAACTCCGTTGATCCCCCCAGTGCTGAAAGCGCCCAAGCGCCTTATCAACGTCTCCAATACTGCTACGACACCACCGAACTACCTCCCCGCTTGACTTCCCCCCCATCCCGTCCGACCTCGGACCGATGACGACGCCCGCGCCCGCCGCTGACGAGAAAGAGCCGCTCCGCCCGCTGCTGGCCCGCATCTGGCGCGACTACCTCTCGCACCACCGGACGCCGCTGTTCGCCTCGATCGCCTGCGCCGCCGTCGTCGGCGTCATGGCCGCCACCGTGCTGCAGCTGCTCGAGCCGGCCATCAACGGCCTGTTCCTCGGCGAGGCGGTGACCATCTGGTACGTCTTCACCGTGCCGCCCGGTCAGGCCCTGACGGCCATCCCCCTGATCATCATCGGCGCCGGCCTGATCTGGACCGCCGCCGCCCTCGGCCAGGCCGCCCTCGTCAACCGGCTCGGCCACGGCATCGTCGGCGACATCCAGATCAAGCTGTTCGGCTCAATGATTCGCGCCGACCTCGCCCGGCTGCGCGCCCAGCACTCCGGCGGCTTCGTCTCCTCGGTGCTGTTTGACGCCAATCTGGTCCGCGAGGCTTTCACCCAGGGGGTGGTCAACTACACCCAGCACGCCCTGACCCTGGTCGCGGTGCTGGCCTACATGGCCTGGATCGACTGGCGGCTGACCCTGATCGTGCTGCTCGGCGCGCCGCTGATCGCCTTCGTCATCCGTCGCTTCGGCAAGCGGATGCGCAAGGCCACCACCGGGGCCATGGTCGAGACCTCCAACCTCTCCACCGCCCTGATGGAGAACCTCGACGGCGTCCGCCTGATCAAGATCGAGAACCGCGAGGCGGCCGAGGAGGCCCGCGTCGGCGAGGTCGTCGGCCGCCGCCAGCGCCACGTCATCAAGTCCGCCGACAGCCGCGCCTTCGCCGGGCCGCTGAGCAATCTGGTGGCCATGTTCGTGGTCGCCGCCGTCATGGCCTACGCCGGCTGGCGCGCCCGCGAAGGGGCCATGAGCGTGGGCGCCTTCGCCGCCTACATCGGCCTGCTGATGGCCGCCGGCCAGTCGCTGCGCCAGGTCACCAACCTGCAGACGGTGATGGCCGAGGGCCTGACCGCCGCCCGCCGCCTGTTCGGCGCCCTCGACATCCAGCCCGAGATCCGCGAGGCCCCCGACGCCGCGGCCCTGCCCCACGGCCCGGTCACCGTCGCCCTCGACCACGTCAGCTTCGCCTACGCCCCGGCCGCCCAGGGCGGCGCCCCGACCCTGTCCGACGTCTCTCTGACCATCGCGCCCGGCGAGACCGTCGCCCTCGTCGGCCCCTCGGGCGGCGGCAAGTCGACCATCCTCAGCCTGCTGCCGCGCTTCTATGACGTCACCGCCGGCGCCGTGACCCTCAACGGCCGCGACATCCGCGAGCTGAAGCTGCACGACCTGCGCGCGCGCATCGCCCTGGTGACCCAGGAGCCCTTCCTGTTCGACGACACCCTCGCCGCCAACATCGCCTACGGCCGGCCGGGCGCGACCCAGGCCGAGATCGAGGC
>NZ_JAVHLH010000200.1 GCF_031082345.1 Brevundimonas sp.
CGACGGCGGCGCGCTGCGGCGTCCATGAGTCGTCATTGGCGGTGACGCTGACGCAGGCCGCCAGGGAGGCGGCGAGCGGCAGGATGGCGAGGGCGGCGAGACGTGCAGGACGCATGGTGAAAATTCCCTGTCTGATGCGGGCCTTTGCCGGCGGCTTCGCTTTGCCACCACAGCCCCCGGATGCTAGAAAACCCGTTAGCGGATCACGTTCCGATTCCGGCCATTTAAAGCCCGATTTCCTTGACCGACGACAGCTATAACAACGCCCTGCCGCCTTCGTCGGGCGCAGGCGGCGATATCTCCACCATCACCATCGAGGACGAACTGCGCCGTTCGTACCTCGACTACGCCATGAGCGTGATCGTTTCGCGGGCCCTGCCCGACGCGCGCGACGGGCTGAAGCCCGTGCACCGGCGCATCCTGTATTCGATGCACGATCTGAAGATGACGCCGGACAAGTCGTATTCGAAATGCGCCCGCGTCGTCGGCGACGTGCTGGGCCGGTTCCACCCGCACGGCGACGCCTCGGTCTATATGGCGCTGGTGCGCATGGCCCAGCCGTTCTCGATGGGGCTGATGCTGGTCGACGGCCAGGGCAATTTCGGCTCGGTCGACGGCGATATGCCGGCCTCGATGCGATACACCGAGGCGAAGATGGCCCCGGCCGCGCTGGCCCTGCTGACCGACATCGACAAGGACACGGTCGATTTCCAGCCCAACTACGACGAGAAGGAGCTGGAGCCCGTCGTCCTGCCGGCGCGGATCCCGAACCTGCTGGTCAACGGCGCGGGCGGCATCGCCGTCGGCATGGCCACCAACATCCCGCCGCATAACCTCGGCGAGATCATCGACGCCTGCGTCGCCCTGCTGGACGACCCGGACATCGCCGACGATTCGCTGCTGGACATCGTTCCGGGGCCGGACTTCCCGACCGGCGGCGAGATCATGGGCCGGACCGCGCCCCGGAACGCCCTGCGCGAGGGCCGCGGCTCGGTCATGGTCCGCGGCAAGGCCACGATCGAGACGATCCGCAAGGACCGCGAGGCCATCGTGGTCACCGAGCTGCCGTTCCAGGTCAACAAGCAGACCCTGATCGAGCGGATCGTCGAAATGGTCCGCGAGAAGCGGATCGAGGGCATTTCCGACGTCCGCGACGAATCCGACCGCGACGGCATGCGGATGGTCATCGAGCTGAAGCGCGACGCCTCGGGCGACGTGGTCCTGAACCAGCTGTGGCGCTTCACCGCCATGCAGTCCTCGTTCGGCGTCAACATGCTGGCGCTGAACCATGGCCGGCCGATCCAGATGGGTCTGCGCCAGCTGCTGGAGGCCTTCCTCGATTTCCGCGAAGAGGTGGTCGTTCGCCGCATCAAGTTCGAACTGGCCAAGGCCCGCGACCGCGGCCACGTGCTGGTCGGTCTGGCGGTGGCTGTCGCCAATATCGACGAGGTCATCCACATCATCCGCAGCTCGGCGGATCCGGCCGAGGCGCGCGAGCGGCTGCAGGGCAAGGCCTGGCCGGTCGGCGACATGATCGCCCTGATCGAGCTGATCGCCGACCCGCGCTCGATGCTGGTCGACGGCGACAAGCTGAACCTGACCGACGAACAGGCGCGCGCCATCCTGGGCCTGACCCTGTCGCGCCTGACCGGTCTGGGCCGTGACGACATCTTCGGCGAGGCGCGCGGCCTGGCCGACACCATCCAGGGTCACCTGACCCTGCTGAGCGACCGCGCCAACATCCTGGCCGTGATCCGCGAGGATCTGCTGCTGGTGAAGGAGGAGTTCGCCGTTCCGCGGCGCACCCTGATCGGCGAGGGCGACTTCGAGCTGGAAGACGAGGACCTGATCCCGCGCGAGGACATGGTCGTGACCGTCACCCACGGCGGCTACGTCAAGCGCGTGGCGCTGAACGCCTATCGGACCCAGCATCGCGGCGGCAAGGGCCGCAGCGGCGTGGCGATGAAGGACGATGACGCCGTGGTCGGCGTGTTCTCGGCCTCGACCCACACGCCGGTGCTGTTCTTCGCCACCAACGGCAAGGCCTACAAGCTGAAGACCTGGCGTCTGCCGCTGGGCGGACCGACCTCGCGCGGCAAGGCCTTCGTCAACCTGCTGCCGATCGAGCCCGGCGACAGCATCATGAACGTGCTGCCCCTGCCCGAGGACGAGGCGGAGTGGGCGAACTACGACATCATGTTCGCCACCCGGTCGGGCGACGTACGCCGCAACAGGCTGAGCGACTTCGCCACCGTCAACCGGGCCGGCAAGATCGCCATGAAGCTGGAGGACGGCGACCGCATGGTCGGCGTGGCCCTGTGCACGGCCGAGGACGACGTCATGCTGACGACCGCCTTGGGCCGGGCCATCCGCTTCAAGGCCGACGACGTGCGGGTGTTCAAGGGCCGCGATTCGACCGGCGTCCGCGGCGTCCGCCTGCAGAAGGACGACGAGGTCATCTCCATGGCCGTGCTGGGCCGGGTCGACGCCACGCCGGAAGAGCGGGCCGCCTATGTCAAACACGCCAACGCCATGCGCCGGGCCGCCGGCGACGAGGACGACACGCAGGTCGAGGCGGACGACGAGGCCGTCGCCGACGCCGCCCTGTCGGTGGAGCGGATCGCCGAACTGGGGGCCGCGGAGCAGTTCATCCTGACCGTGACCGAGACCGGCTTCGGCAAGCGCTCGTCGGCCTATGAGTATCGCCGCACGGGCCGGGGCGGGCAGGGTCTGACGGCCCACGGCCTCGGCGGCCGGGCGGGGACCCGGTTGGCCGCCTCCTTCCCGGTGGAAGAGGGCGATGACCTGCTGCTGGTCACCTCGGGCGGTCAGATGATCCGCACACCGGTCGGCCAGGTCCGCATCGTCGGCCGCTCCAGCCAGGGCGTGACCATCTTCCGCACGGCGGAAGGCGAACGGGTCGTCTCGGTCGAGCGCCTGCCGGATTCCGGGAGCGACGATGACGCCGACATGGACGGCGAAACCGAAGTCGGGGAGGGCGGCGGCGAGAGCTGATCTCTCCGCTGAACCTGACATGGCGGACGCCGGAGACATCCTGATCGACGGCGTCCCGGCCGCCCCGGCGGATCTGGCCCATGTCGCCCTGGTCAACTACGGCGCCTACACCTCGTTTCGCGTCGAGGGCGGCGGGGCGAGGGGGCTGGACCTGCATCTGCAGCGGCTCGAGGCCTCGGCGCTGGAACTGTTCGGCGAGGCGGTCGGCGAGGCGCGGCTGCGCGACCTGATGCGCCGCGCGGTCGACGGGCGGGGCGACTGCTGGCTGCGGGTCAGTCTGTTCGCGCCGGAGATGTCGCCGCGGACGCCGGGCTGGACCGGCCGCTCGAAGGTGATGACCGCCGTCTTCCCGCCGCCGTCGCCGCTGGCCGGGACCGTGCGGCTGCAGACCCAAGTCTATGCCCGCGAGGCCGCGCATCTGAAGCACGCGGCGACCTTCGGCCTGATCCGGGCGCGACGCGAGGCGCTGGCGGCCGGTTTCGACGACGCCCTGTTCGTGGACGGGGACGGGCGGGTGTCCGAGGGCAGTCTGTGGAATATCGGCTTCATCCGGGGCGGCGAGGTGGTCTGGCCCCGGGCGCCGATGCTGGCGGGCGTGGCCCAGGCGCTGGTTCAGCGGGGACTCGAGGCGGCCGGCCTGAAGGGCGTGACCGAACCGGTCGGCGTCGCGGACCTGGCCCGGTTCGATGCGGCCTTCATCTGCAACAGCGCGACGCCGGCCTGCGCCGTCGCCTCGATCGACGCTCATGCGTTCCAGCCGCCGCCGCTCGAGGCCCTGAAGGCGGCCTGGGCGTCACAGCCCCGTCAGCCGATCTAGGCCGCCCCGGTCCCACCTGCTAAACCACTGCAAAGGCGGGGAGGAACGCATGCGCATCGGCCTGTACCCAGGCACATTCGATCCCGTCACCAACGGGCACATGGACATCATCGGGCGGGCGGTGAAGCTGGTCGACCGGCTGGTCATCGGCGTGGCGCGCAATGACGACAAGGGCCCGCTGTTCACCACCGACGAACGGGTGGTCATGGTCCGGGCCGAGGTCGCCCATCTCGGCGACAAGGTCGAGGTGCGGGCTTTCGACAGCCTGCTGATGCATTTCGCCGAGTCGCTGAACGCCACCATCATCGTGCGCGGCCTGCGCGCCGTCGCGGACTTCGAATACGAATTCCAGATGACGGCGATGAACCAGCGCCTCAATGCCGACATCGAGACGGTCTTCCTGATGGCCGATCCGCGGCATCAGGCCATCGCCTCGCGGCTGGTCAAGGAGATCGCCCGTCTGGACGGTGCGATCGACAGTTTCGTCAGCCCCGCCATCGCCGAAGCGGTGCGGGCCAAGGTCAAGGGATAGTCACCGTTTTGAAGATCGTCACCGCCGCCGCGCTTTCGCTTTCGTTGCTGACCGCCGCCCCCGCCCTCGCCCAGACCGCCCCCTCGGCGGACTGGCGCGCCGTCGCCCCCGAAAACCTGCTGGTCATCGACACCGCCAAGGGCCGCATCCTGGTCGAGATGGAGCCGCGCATGGCGCCGCGGGCGGTCGAGCGCATCCGCACCCTGGCCGATCAGGGCTTCTACGACGGGCTGAAATTCCACCGGGTGATCCCGAACTTCATGGCCCAGACCGGCGACCCGCAGGGGACCGGGCAGGGCGGCAGCGACCTGCCCGATTTGGCCGGGGAGTTCGAGTTCCGGCGCGGCCGCGACGCCGGTTTCGTTCCGGTGACGGCGACGCCCCAGGGACAGGGGGGGCTGGTCGGCTCCGTGCCGGTCGTCACCCAGCCCGACGCCCAGATGATGGTCACGGCCGACTTCAAGGCGAGCGCCCAGGGACTGTTCTGCCCCGGCGTCGCCGGCATGGCGCGGGCCAGTTCGCCGGACAGCGCCAACAGCCAGTTCTTCCTGATGACCGGCCCGAAGGACGATCTGAATGGTCGATACACGCCGTTTGGGCGGGTCGTGGCGGGCATGGACGTGGTCCGCGCCCTCAAGGCCGGCTCCGAGGCCCAGAACGGCCAGGTCGACAACCCCGACCTGATGACCCGCGCCCGGACCGCGTCGGCCCTGCCCGAGGGCGAGCGGCCGACCGTGCGCGTGGCCACGGGCGCCGTCCTGCAGGCCGAGCTCGAACGCGTCCGGGCC
>NZ_JAVHLH010000201.1 GCF_031082345.1 Brevundimonas sp.
GGCGCGACGTGTCTTCATGAGGATCGGCGAGGCGGCCACGGGCGCGGCCGTGTCGCGCCGGATCGCCGACCTCGCGGCCGCCCGGCCCGAACTGGCCGGCTGGGACTGGATCCAGGACGTGCGCGCGAATCGCGGCGAGGTCGACAACGCCGACATCGCCGCCGTCGCCGAGGCCTTCGCCGCCGCGCCGCCCGGACCCTGCTGGACCATCTTCGTCAGCCACGACCCGAACCTCGCCCTGTGGTGCAGGGTGATGGACGGCCTGTTCCAGGGGCGCCTGCACCGGGTGGTCGGCTCTCCCGAGGCCGCCCTGGCGCTGCTGGATTCGCTGCGGGCGGCTAGCCCCGTTCCTTCGTCTTCGTGAAGGCGACCTGCGGGAACCGCTCCATCACATAGCCGGTCTCCCAGCTCGACTTGGCCAGGAAGACCGGGTCGTCGTCGATGTCGCGGGCCATCTGGCCGCGGTATTTGCCCATGAAGTCCTCAAGGTCGGCCCTGGTCCCGCCGATCCAGCGGGCCTCCGAAAAGGGCGAGGGCTCGAAGATGACCTCCAGCCCGTATTCCTCGCCAAGACGGTCGGCCATGACCTCGAACTGCAGCTGGCCGACCGCGCCGACGATGAAGTCGCTGCCCATTTCGGGGCGGAACAGCTGGGTCACGCCCTCCTCGGCCAGGCCGTCCAGCGCCTTCTTCAGGTGTTTGGCCTTGAGCGGATCCTTGACCCGCACGCGCTGCAGGATTTCAGGGGCGAAATTCGGCAGGCCGGCGAAGCGGATCAGGCCGCTCTCGGACAGGCTGTCGCCGACGCGCAGGACGCCGTGGTTGGGAATGCCGATGACGTCGCCGGCGTAGGCGTCCTCGGCCAGCTCGCGGTCCGAGGCGAAGAACATGATGGGCGCGTTGACCGACAGCTGCTTGCCGGTGTTCTGGACCTTCAGCTTCATGCCGCGCTGGAACTTGCCCGAGGCCATGCGGAACATGGCGATGCGGTCGCGGTGGTTGGGGTCCATATTGGCCTGGACCTTGAAGACGAAGCCGGTGACCTCGGGCGCGCCGGGCTCGACGGTCGTCGCGACGGGCTCGGCGGCGTTGCGGGTTCCGGCGGGGGCGGCCTTGTGCGCCTTCATGACTTTCGGAGGGGGCGCCCATGCCCCGATCGCGGCCAGCAGTTCGTCGATGCCGAAATGGCGCAGGGCCGAGCCCCACAGCACCGGCGTCATATGGCCTTCGAGGAAGGACTGGCGGTCGAAGGCCGGATAGCCGCCCTCGACCAGTTCCTGGGCCTCCAGCAGGGCCTCGTGCTCGCCGGCCTCGAAATACTGCGCGGCGTCGGCCAGCGGCAGGGCCTCGGGGTGGGGCACGTCCTCGGCCGAACCGGCGGGCTTGCGGGCGTAGGGCTGGAAGCGGCCGGTGCCCATCTCGACCATGCCGCGCAGGCGATTGCCGCTCTGCGCCGGCCACCAGATCGGGGCAGGGTCCAGCTGGAGGCGCGAGGCGATCTCGTCCAGCAGGGCCATGGGGTCCTGGGCCTCGCGGTCCAGCTTGTTGATGAAGGTGATGATCGGAATGTCGCGCAGGCGGCAGACCTCGAACAGCTTCAGCGTTTGCGGCTCGATGCCCTTGGCGGCGTCCAGCACCATGATGGCGCAGTCGGCGGCGGTCAGGGTGCGGTAGGTGTCTTCCGAGAAGTCCTCGTGCCCGGGCGTGTCGAGCAGGTTGAACATCTTTGCTTCACCGTCGGCGGTGGTGTGCTCGAACGTCATGACCGAGGCGCTGACCGAGATGCCGCGCTCCTTCTCGATCTTCATCCAGTCGGACTGGGTGCGCCGGTTCTCGCCCCGCGCCCGCACGGCGCCGGCCGCGCGGATGGCCCCACCGGCCAGCAGGATGTGCTCGGTCAGCGTGGTCTTGCCGGCGTCGGGGTGCGCGATGATGGCGAAGGTCCTGCGGCGCAGGGCCTCCTGCTGGAGGGTGAGTTTCGACATGGCGGCGGGAGGTAGCGCGGACGCGACAGAAAGTCACTCGCCGGCGAATACCCCCTCGTCAGGCAGGGTTTTTGGAGTCATCGTCCGTATCGGCGAGACGACCCGGTCACGCAATCGGGCGCCGCCTTGGAAACGCAAGGAGCGGCCATGGCTCATGACCATCCCGTCGATCCACGCCCCGAAGGCGGGCCTCACCCCGCCGTCAGCCTGATGGTCGGCTTCGGCCTGATCATCCTGCTCGCGACCGTGGTGCACGTGGTCTTCAACCAGCTGGTCTAGGCGGCCGGCGGCTCAGTCCGCCACGGTCGCTTCGGGTTCGGCGTCCTCGGACGGGGTCTCCTCGACCGGATCAACGGTCTGGCCCATCGCCGTCTGGGCGGAGGCGATCAGGGTCTTCGCGCGCCTCGCCCATGAACCGCCGTGAGGACTGTTCGCCACAGGCAGCGCGATCTCGATCGCTTCCGCATACAGGCCGCGCGCCATATAGGCCCGACCCAGCCGCATCCGCATGTCGAAGGACTGGGGCGCCAGCTTCGCGCCCACCTCCAGGGTCGAAATGTCGTTGTCGGAGGGATAGCCGGGCTGGCCCGCCCGGCTGTCGTTGAGGGCCCGATAGATGCGGAAATCGAGGGGATCGGCGTCGAGGGCGCGGGCCAGATAGGCGACGCCTTCGCGGCGGTGCCCGGTCGCCTGGGCCGGATCGGTTTCGGCCTTGGCCATGTCCAGCAGAAGTTCCGCCGCGAGGCGCAGGGTCACCGGATCGCTTTCATCGGCCGTCAGCACCGGCTCGAGCACCTCGAAGCCTGCCTGGGAGCGTCCCTCCAGCCGATGCCCCCGCGCCTTCACCAGAAGGCCGATGCGCTCGTCGCGGTGTCGTTCCCCCGCGGCCAGGGCGTCCTGGATGAGCTGGGCCCTTGCCTCGGCGTCCTCGCGCATGGCTTCTTCGCGGCGCGCGCGGGCCCGGTCGGTCTCGCCTTCGCGGGGTTCGACCGGCTGCACTTCCACCGGCTCCCGGTCCAGGCGCAGGTCCAGCCAGGCCAGTTCGCTTTCGGCCCGCGACAGGCGGGTAACCTCGACCTCGGGCGTGGGAATCTCGATCTGGGGCGTGTGATACTGGATCGAACCGGCGAGGTAGAGGCGCATGTCGGTCTGCAACTGCTCGGGGGTCCTGCCCGTGGCCGCCTGCATGGCGACGACGGAATCCTCGCCACCGGCGACGGCCGCGAGATACTGGCCCAGCATCTGCGTGCGTTCGGGGGTGCTCATGAAATAATGGGTCAGTCCCCAGGCCTGGGCGTAGTAGTCGCCCGCCCGGTATCGGCCCGAGTCCGATATCCGCCATTTCAGCACGTCGGCCATGGGCGCCCAGCTGTTCACCGGCTGTTTGACGAACATCAGCATCCGGCCTTCGCTGTGTCGGCCGAACTGGATGCGATCGGGCCGGACGTCCGAGGTGGCGTAGTACTCCGCAAAGCCCTCGACGAACCATGACGGGTAGGCGGCCCCGGCCATCTGGAACATGAAATGATGGCCGTACTCGTGGAATATCACGTGATCGCCCATCTGGCTCTCGGTGTTGACCACGGCGTGGATGCGGCTGCTGTTCGGCGAATAGAAGCCGCCGACCGAGGCGCCGATGCCCGGTTCGGCGCTGAGCATGTCGCGCCGTCCATCCGCCAGATAGATCTCCAGCTTCGGAATCTCGTGATCGACGTGGATCGGGTAATAGGTCCGCAGGAAGAAATCGAAACGTTCGACCTTCTCCGCATAGGTGCGCACCGCGCGTTCGCTTTCGTCCCCGTAGATGATGAAATGGTCGGTTTCGGCCTTCAGCCATTGCGCCCAGGCGGGTGTGGGCGCGACGATCGCCAGCGCCGTCACGGCCATCGCCGTCACTCTCAGGATCGTCAGCATCGTCATGGCCCCCCGGCTCCCCAGCTCAGGGGCCGACCCTAACGGGGCCTCGCGCGACCGCCAAGCGTGGCCTACGCCGCCAGACGCATCCACACGGCCTTGTCGGCGGCGACGGCGTCGAGCTTGCCCTTCGCCGCGCGGGTCTTCAGCTGGCGCATGACCGGATCGGGCAGGGCGCAGAACTGCGGCTCGACCAGATCGGGGTCGCAGCCGGCGGCCGGGGCGGCGAACAGGGCGGCGTTGACCTCGGGCGAGCGGTCGTGGATCAGCCACGCCAGCCGGCGCGCCCGTTCCGGGTCGTTGTGGTGCAGCAGCGGGTCCTCGGCGAACAGCTCGCAGCCCAGGGCCAGCACATAGTCGAAGCCGAGCTTCTCGAAACGGCGCGCGTCGCCGGGCGTGACCGGGCAGGCCTCGTCCAGGTCGAACACAACGTCGTTCAGAAGAAAGAGCATTCGGCTCACCCACCATCACATCGGGCTCATTTCGACCCGTTAGACATGACCATAGGCGCCCACGCTTGAGGTTCCGTTCCCGAACGTCGTTAAGGATTTCGCACTGGCGGCGGCGGCGTTAACCCCGCGGTTTGATCTCGGGATCCGCCACCTTCTCGGTGATGAAATGCCGGCCCTCGCGGTCCTCGATCTCTATGATCCAGAGATCGGGATCGTAGCCGATCTGGCGCTGGAGGTAGGCGTCCAGCTCGCTCTCGAACTCGCTTTCCATCGGCTGCATCCACAGCCGCTCGCCGTCGGGCCCGAAAGCCTCACTATAGAGTCTGGCGCGCCGGTTCGAAGTGTCGAAGGCCTTGACGATGACGGTCCCCGCCCGCGCGTCGCCCTTGCGCGCCACCGTGGCGAAGGCCCCGGCCAGCTCGGCGCGGCGGATCAGGGCGGAGACCCAGAGGTCGGTGGAAAGAAGCAATTTGCTAACCCTGATCGGAAACCGGACCGGAACGCGTGGCGCGTAGGGTGCGGCGCATGACGATAGGGCAGAACGCCTCAGCCGCCAAAGCCGTCCTCCTCGCCGCCGCCGTGCTGGCGACGCCGGCGCAGGCGTGGGCGGGACCCGCCGACACCTACTATGAACGCGCCTTCGTGGTGGCCGCCGACGCCCGTTGCGGCCTGTTCGACGACCGCGTTGACGCCGCCCTGACCGCGGCCAATCTGTCCGCCCTGAACAATACCGGCAAGCCGGCGGCCGTCCAGCTGCAAAACGCCACCTTTACCCTGCCGCCGGGGAC
>NZ_JAVHLH010000202.1 GCF_031082345.1 Brevundimonas sp.
TCGCCATCTCGCCCGGTGAGACGGTCGCGGTCGTCGGCGCGTCGGCGGCCGGGACCTCGCCAGGGGCGGTCTGGAAGGCGGCGGCGTCGACGGCCTGGTCGCCGACGTTGGCGTTGGTCGAGGCGAAGCCGCCCTGGCTGACGAACCACATGCCCAGCAGCAGGATGGCGACCGCCGCCAGCGACACGATCAACAGGGTCAGGATGCGAACGCCGCCGCGGCCGCCGCGGACATACTGGGCCTCGACGGGCCGGCCTTCGTGGACCGCGTCGGCGGCCTTGTCGTGGGGGGATTCATGGGTCACGGCGTGCCTCCGACTGCGATTGCGCTATGCGGGATCAACGCCCCGGCCAGCGTGGCCGTTCCGGGGTTCGCTCATTGAGCGAAAAAAGCGCCCCGCGGGGGGAACCGCCTCCGCGCTTCGCGGTTATCGATTTGCGGAGGCGGCGACGCCCCCCCGACTTGAGACTGGTGAAAACCAGTCTGTCGCCTCCGCGCCTCATTCTCGATGATGCCACTTCAGGCGGGCCCTTCCAGGCCCGCCTTTTTCTTCGCCCCGCGCTGGACAGGCCGCGCGGCCTCGTCATGATGGCCCGTCCTGAAAGAAAACGTGCGCTCGAGACGCCCTTGGGGGCGGTCGCGCCAAAATGGGAGACGGTCATGGCTCGCGTCAATCGGCAGTGGGTGCTGCGTCAGCGGCCCCGGGGACTGGTCCAGCCCGGCGATCTGGAACTGGTCGAGGCCCCCGTCCCGGCCCTGAAAGAGTCCGAGGTGCTGGTCCGCACCGTCTACCTGTCCCTCGACCCGACCAACCGCACCTGGATGAACGACGCCGAGGGCTATCTGCCGCCCGTCCCCCTGGGCGGGGTGATGCGCGGCCTGACCCTGGGCGTGGTCGAGGAAAGCCGTTCGAACCGTTTCCGCGTCGGCGACATCGTCACCCCGTTGTCCGGCGGCTGGGCCGACTACGCGGTCGTGTCGGAAATGGAGCTGCGTCAGGTGCATCGCGCGCCGGGCCTGCCGCTGACCGCCAACCTCTCGGTGCTCGGGATGACGGGGCTGACCGCCTATTTCGGCGTCACCGACGTGCTCAGGCCCCAGGCCGGCGAGACCATCGTGATCTCGGCCGCGGCGGGGGCGGTCGGCTCGATCGCCGGCCAGGTGGCCAAGGCGCGCGGCGCCCGCGTCATCGGCATCGCCGGCGGGCCCGACAAGTGCCGGTGGCTGACCGAGGAGCTCGGGTTCGACGCGGCCATCGACTACAAGAACGAGGATGTCGGCGAGGCGCTGGACCGGCTGGCGCCGGACGGCGTGGAGATGAATTTCGAGAACGTCGGCGGCGACATCATGATCGCGGTGTTCAACCGCCTGAAGACCCACGGACGGATGGCCGTCTGCGGGCTGATCTCGGCCTACAACGCCACCAAGGCGCCGCCGTCGCCGAATTTCGCCCGGATCATCACCCACCGGCTGCGGGTGCAGGGCTTCCTGGTGCTGGACTATGCGCCGCGCGCCCGCGAAATGGTGGCCGAGATGGGGCCCTGGCTGAACGACGGCACGGTCAAGTGGAAGGTCCACGTCGACGACGGGCTGGAAGGGGCGGTCGATTCGTTGAATCGCTTGTTCACCGGCGACCACGACGGCAAGCTTCTGGTGCGGGTCTCCGAAGAGCCCGCCGGCTGAGGATCCACGAATGACCGAACCGCTCCACGTCCATTTCGAGGATCTGGCCGTGGGCGAGGTCGTGTCGCTGGGCGCCTGCATGGTCGAGGAGGCCGCCATGGAGGTGTTCGTCGAGCGGTTCTCGCCGGGATGGGACGTGTCCTACGGCGCGCCGGACGCCATGGTCTACGCCCTGTGGAGCCGGCTGTTCGCGGACAAGGTCTCGGGCTGGGCCCAGTCCAAGGTGCTGGCGGTCGACGGCCTGCGCTACCTTCGCAACCCGCCGTCGGGCGAGCTGATGCGCGGCCGGATGACGATCATGGGCAAGGATCCGGTCGGGGACGAGAAGGGCATCGTCATCGCCCAGCACGACCTGCTCGACGAAGCCGGACGCCTGACCTTCTCCTGCCTGACCCGGGCCCTGCTGGCGCGCAGGTAGGCGACAGGCACAGGGCGCATAGAGAAAGGGCGGCCCGCCGAAACGGGCCGCCCTGATGCCTGCTGCCTGTCGCCCGCCGCCTTCCTAGGCGTTGCCGGCGGTCGGCTGGGCCGCGGCGGCCCTCTGGAAGGCGATGGCCACCAGTCGATCCCAGCCCAGCAGCGAGACCAGATGGGCGTAGATCTGGCCCAGGGCGCCGTTGTCGCGCAGCTCGACGAGCTTGTCGCCCGGCAGGGCCTTCAGCTTGTCTTCCGAGACCGCGAAATATTCGGCGATCTTCTGCGGCGCGCCGGGGGTGCCGTCCGGATTGCGCGGGGTGAAATTGGCCTCGCGGGTCTCCAGCAGGTCGAGGTCGGTCAGCAGCTTGACGAAGGCCTCGGTGCGCTGACGCTCCTGCTCGAAATTGTTGCAGAACTCCATCGCCTGCTCGACGTAGGGCGACGGCTTGCCGTCGACGAACAGCGGGGTGGCGCCGCCTTCCTTGATGAAGGCCGCGTCGCGGTCGACGCACAGGATCAGGCGCTTCTGGACTTCGTCGTTGGCGAACACGAACGGATAGCGGCGCACATAGGCTGGGATGTAGGCCTCGGGCTTGAAGACGCCGGCGTCGCTGACGAACAGGTTCTCGCCCGGGCGCAGGCCCATGACGGCGACCGGCTGGCGGGCGTCGCCGACGAAGATGACCGGATAGCTCAGAGCCGCCGGTGCGAACTCGGTGACGGTCAGGGGCACGATATTGGTCCCCGCCGCAAAGGCGTACGGCTGTTCGACCGGATCGACGCCGAGGTTGCTGTGCGCCTCGACAGAGAGCGGTTCCGGCTTGCCGTAGAACAGGACGTTGCCTGAAAGCGGGCTGGCGTTGGCGGCGGTGGTGTCGGTCATGGACGCGAAACGAGCTCTGGATGAAAAAAGGGAAGCGCGCTTCTAGCCCAGACGGTCCCGGGCGGCAAACCCGGTTCCCGTCGTTGGCGCATGAGCCTCAGAATCGCCAGGTGACCCCGGCCCGCAGACTGCGTCCGGGCAGGGGCGCGATGTCCTTCTGGAAGCTGGCGTGTTCGCGCGCCTCGGCGTCGGTCAGGTTGGACGCTTCGGCGAAGACGGTGACGTTGCGGTCCGCGAACGGCCGGATCGCGCCCTTCAGGCTGACCAGGGTGTAGCTGTCGGTCGGCAGCTCGAAGGCGGCCGTGCGGTCCTGCTCGCCGACATGGCGCATCTCCAGACCGACGTCGAACAGGCGCGAGGCCCATTCGAGCCCGGTCGTGACCGACCACGGAGGGATGCGCGCCGCGGGGCCGAGGTCTGTGGTCGCCCGCACCCAGTCGGCCGCGGCGGTCAGGGTCAGGCTGCGCTGGCCGCTCTCCCAGAGGCGATAGTCGGCCTCCGCCTCCAGGCCCCGGAATTCGGCGTCGGTCTGGACGTATTCGAACACAGGCAGGCCGGAGCCGACATCGTCCGCGCCGGTGGGCCGCAGGTCGATGAATCCGTCGTAACGGGCGGAATAGGCGTGCAGGTCGGCCTCGAACGGCCCCTGGGCGAAATGCAGGGTGGCCTCGACCGAGGTGGCGACCTCGGAGTCGAGGTCGATGTCGCCCACCTCGAAGGCGCCGGTGGCGACGTGGGGGCCCTCGGCGAACAGCTCGACCTCGCTGGGCGCGCGCTCGTTGCGGGCGACGCTGAAGCCGAGGAACCACGCGGCCGTCGGGCGGAAGAACAGCCCCGCCGAGGCCGAGACGTTTGAGAAGTCGCGCTCTCCCGCGACGCTTTCCAGCGACCGCTGGTCGAACCGCAGCCCGCCCTCGAAGCCGAGGCCGCCGCGGTCGAACCGCTGGACCGTGTACAGGCCCTGCTCCTTGATCCCGGTCCGCGGGACGTAGGCTTCGTCGCCGATCGCATCGAAGGTGCGGTCCAGCAGCTGGGCCCCGATCACCCCCTGCCAGCCGTTCCGCTCACGCTGGATCAGTTCGAAACGACCTTCGGCGCCGTCGGAGAAGAATTGCGTTCCGACCGCGTCGCCCTCGAATTCCGTGTGGGCGTAGTCGGCCCAGCCGGCCGAGAGGCGCACCGCGCTGAACGGGCCGGACTCGAAGTCCAGTTCGCCCCGCAGGTCGTAGCGGGTCTGTTCCAGCCCGATGGAGACGACCTCCTCCTCCGCGTCGGGATCGAGCGGATCGGGCTCATGCGCGTGTCCGGGCACGCCATAGGTCGTATCGACGTGTTTGACCGAGACGCCGACGTGGCCGCGCGACCCGACCCAGCTGACGCCGGCGCCGTACTGGTCGAGTTCGACAAAGGTGTTTCCGAGGGTCCGTTCGTCTCCGGCCGTCTCGCCTTCCTCGTCGAGCAGGGCCTGCGACTCGGGGAAGACCGGGACATCGTAGTCCGACGAGTCCCGGGTGAAGCCGTCGAGGGTGAACACCAGCGGGCCGGCGGCGGCCTTCAGTCCAGCCCCGAAGCTCGAGCCGTCGTCGACGGTGGAATACTGGGCGGAGAGACGCCCCTCGACGCCCTCGGGCCGTTCGCTGGGAATGCGGTCGTCGATGATGTTGACCACGCCGCCGATGGCCGAGCCGCCGAAGACGAGGGTCGAGGGCCCGCGGACGATCTCGATGCGCCGGGCCTCGGCGGGGTCGACCGCGACCTGGTGATCGGGCGAAACCGAGCTGGCGTCGATCATGCCGAGGCCGTTGGTCAGCACCTGGACGCGCGGGCCGGACAGGCCGCGGATTACCGGACGGCTGGCGCCCGGGGCGAAATTGGTGCTGCGCACGCCGGGCAGGCCATTGACCATATCCCCGAGCGTGGCGGCCGGGGCGACGGCCAGGTCTTCCTCATCGAGCACGGCGACGGCCAGCAGGCTGGCCCGGTCGGTGACGCCGAACGGGGCGCCGGTGACGATGACGTCCTCGACGACGATCTCCCGCTCCTGCGGCGGCGTCTGGGCGGCGGCGGCTCCGCCGAGGGCGGCCCAGCTGGCGGCGGCGAGGAGGAGGGAACGGTGGGAAATCATGCGCGCGTCTCGGATTGG
>NZ_JAVHLH010000203.1 GCF_031082345.1 Brevundimonas sp.
CCGGCCAGGCCCCCGGCCGCGGCCGGCCTGATCATCCCCCTGCTCGGCGGGCGGCTGATGGGCGGCAGCCTCGACCTGCTGGCCGGCCGCTTTCCGTCGTCGCGCCTGAGCCTCGACCCGATCGGCGCCGTATTCGGGGAGACCGGCTTCGGGCCCGTCAGCCAGGTGGTCACGGGCGGGATCGAGGGCCTGCTGTTCGGCGGCTGCGTGGTCGGGGCCATGACCCTGGCGCGCCGGCTGACGACGTCTCGAGGCTGAGGCCTAGAGCCAGGCCCCGGTGGTCATCATCGCCCCGAACAGGGCGGCGACCATGGCGAGGGCGAAATTGACCAGACAGAGTCCCGCCACCGGCCATCGCGCCCGTCTCGCCCTGAAGACGGCCCAGACGCTCAGCGCCAGGGTGACGCCGAGCATCAGCACTCCCCACGGCTCGGCATGAAAGCCGGTCTGCGGTCCGGTCTCCCGCCAGTGCCAGCCGGCCCAGATCGTCAGCGCGATCCACGGCAGGGGCGTCAGCAGGACCGGCCACACCGCCGCCCACGCCGGGCGGCAGGCGACGGTCCAGACGATCAAGGCGATCGGCAGGAGGACAAAGATCAGGCCGAAGGACGTGCCCGTCAGCTGGCTGACGATCATCAGCGGCGCCGTCAGGGCTCGTTCCAGCCTGTCCACCTAGTACCTCACCAGGCGAACGGATCGGTCGGCCGGGGCCGGGTCGGCATCGGCATGCGCGGCAGGGGCTCGTCGCTGTTGGCGGCGTTGAGCAGGAAGCTGGCGAGGATCACCGCCGCCTGGCGCAGGTCGGCCGGCCGCAGGTGGTCGTAGCTGTCGATCGAGGTGTGATGCAGCCGGCTGCCGTAGTCGAGCGGGTCCTGGATGAACTGGTAGCCCGGGATGCCGACGGTCTGCATATAGACGTGGTCGGTGCCGCCCGAAGGCCGCAGGGACACGGTCGAGGCCCCCATGCTGTCGAAGGGCTCGAGCCACGCCTCGAAGATCGGCGCCGCCGCGATATTGCCCTCGGCGTTGATGCCGCGGATCTTGCCCGAGCCGTTGTCGAGGTTGAAGTAGGCGACCAGATCGCCATAGCCGGGGCGCGGCTGGATTGGCCAGCGCTGGCGCCAGGTGCGGTTGTTCGGCAGGGCGTCCAGTTCCGGGTCGCCCAGCGGGGCGCGGGTGGCGAGGTATTTGTCGACATAGGCCAGGGAGCCGTGCAGCCCCTGCTCCTCGCCGTTCCACAGGGCGAAGCGGATGGTCCGTTTGGGCCGCACGCCCATGGCCCTGAGGATGCGGGCGGCCTCCATGACCACGGCCGTGCCGGCGGCGTTGTCGACCGCGCCGTCGGACGCCGCCCAGCTGTCGAAATGGGCCCCGGCCATGACGTATTCGCCGGAACGATCCGTACCCGGAATGTCGGCCAAGACGTTGTAGGCGTTGACGTCCTCGTCGTGGAAGCGGACCTCGCTCATCAGCTCGAGGATCGGCGTGGCGTCGGTCTTCGACAGGCGGGCGAGGCGGCGATAGTCCTCGGCGGCCAGTTCGAAGCCCGGGACGGTCGGCGTGGCCCCGACGCGGTGGGTGTAGCCGGCGCCGTGCAGCAGACCGCCGTCCCGATACGACATCCTGACCCAGGCGAGGGCCCCCTCCTCCGCCAGGAATTCGTCCAGCCGCAGGGCGAACTCGGTCTCGCCCAGGCGGTCGGTCGAGGGCTCGGAGTGGTTCGGAAGGACGTAGGTGTTGCGGTCGCGCAGCTCCTCGTCGGTCCAGCGGCGGAAGAAGGGCTCGGTCGGCTCAGAGCCGGTGTCGGGCTTCGTCATCATGACGATCTTGCCGCCCAGCTTGCCACGCCATGCGGCGAAGTCGCCAGGGTTGGTCATCGGGGCGACGACGACCTCGCCGCTGATCTCGCCGCCGTCGGTGCCGGGCGTCCAGGCCACGGGGATGACGCGCAGGTCCAGCGGACGCGGTTCGATCATCCGGGCGCTGGCCCGGACAACGGACCAGCCGCGGCCGAACTCGAACGGGTCGGCGCGGACGTTGGACAGGCCCCAGTCGCGGAAGCGCTGCTGGGTCCAGGCCTCGGCCTGACGCATCCGGGGCGAGTTGGTCATCCGGCCGCCGATCCGGTCAGTCAGCCAGGCGGCGGTCTCCATCACCTCGCTGTGGTTGAAGCCCTGATCGATGATGCGGTTGATGGCGACGCGGTCGACCGCCTGGGCGGAGACGACGGCGGGTACGGCGAAGGCGATGGCGGTCGCGGACAACAAGGCGGCCAGACGCATGGATGCTCCCCTGAATCGTTGCTGACCGCGATATGACGCGATCAAGCGGGGCAGTGCAAAGGCGGAGTGTGCGCGCCATGCGAAAAGGGGCCGGCGACCCAAGCCGCCGACCCCTTCGATCGATCATCCCCGGAGGGAGGTGGCCTTAAGCGCCGCCGGTCATCGAGGCGACTTCCGAAGCGAAGTCGGGGCCCTCGACCTTTTCGACGCCTTCGCCGAGGGCGAGGCGGACGAAGCCGGCCAGGTGCAGGCCGGGGTGGCCCAGTTCCTTGCCGGTGTCGGCGACCAGCTGTTCGATGGTCACGTCCGGGTTCATCACGAACGGCTGCTTGGTCAGGACAACGTCCTTCTGGAATTTGGCGATCTGGCCCGAGACGATCTTGTCGATCATCGCTTCGGGGCGGCCTTCTTCCTTCGCCTTGTCGGTCAGGACCTGGCGTTCCTTCTCGATGGCCGCCGGGTCGAGGTCGTCGGTGTTGAGCGACAGCGGGGCCGTGGCGGCCACGTGCATGGCGATCTTGCGGCCCAGTTCGCGCAGGGCGGCCTTGTCGCCGCCGCCGTGCAGGGCGACCAGCACGCCGATGCGGCCGAGGCCCGGCGACACGGCGTTGTGGACGTAGGAGGCGACCACGCCCTCGTCGACCGACAGGCGGGCGGCGCGGCGCAGCTGCATGTTCTCGCCGACGGTGGCGATCAGCTGGGTGACCTCGTCCTGGACGGTCTTGCCGGTTTCCAGCTCGGCGCCGTGCAGGCCCTCGACCGAGGCGTGCTCGAGGCCCAGTTCGGCGAATTTCTTGGCGGCGTTCTGGAACAGCTCGTTGCGGGCGACGAAGTCGGTCTCGGCGTTGAACTCGATGGCGGCGCCGACTTCGCCGGCTCCAACTTCCTTCGAGGCCACGGCGACGAGGCCTTCGGCGGCGACGCGGTCGGCCTTCTTGGCGGCCTTGGACAGGCCCTTGGCGCGCAGCCAGTCGATCGCGGCGTTGATGTCGCCGTCGGTTTCCTGAAGGGCCTTCTTGCAATCCATCATGCCGACGCCGGACTTGGCGCGCAGTTCCATCACGAGGGCGGCGGTGATCTCGGCCATGGGTAGTCTCCTTGGGTATGCGTATGCGGGAACGGCCGGACCCTTTGCCAGGTCCGGCCGCGTATTCAGTTCGCCGTCGATGGGAAGCGGGGCTTAGACCGCGGCCTTCTCGGTTTCGACGGCGTCGTTGGCGTCCGACGTCGCTTGCTGGGCGGCTTCGTCGGCGACCGGCGGCTCTTCAGCGTCGGCCTTGGCGGCCTTGGCGGCCGGAGCCTTCTTGGCGGGAGCCTCGGCGGCGGGGGCTTCAGCGGTCGGGGTTTCGGCGGCGGCGATCATTTCCTCGGCCACGGCTTCCGTGCCGGCCGGAGCGGCGTCTTCAGCCTTGGCCTTGGGGGCCTTGGCTTCGCGCAGCATCGGCTCGTCCGGGTTCTCCGAGGCGCCCAGGTCCACGCCCGACGAGGCGGCGCCGGCGGCGAGGCCGTCCAGCACGGCGTCGGCGATCAGGTCGCAGTAGGTCTGGATGGCGCGGGCGGCGTCGTCGTTGCCCGGGATCGGATAGGTGATGCCGTCCGGATCCGAGTTGGTGTCGAGGATGGCGATGATCGGGATGTTCAGCTTGCGGGCCTCAAGGATGGCGATGGCCTCCTTGTTGGTGTCGATCACGAACATGATGTCGGGGATGCCGCCCATGTCCTTGATGCCGCCCAGCGACAGCTCGAGCTTGTCCTTCTCGCGCTGCAGGTTCAGCAGCTCCTTCTTGACCCGGCCTTCGCCGCCGGCTTCCAGCAGGCCTTCCAGCTCGCGCAGGCGGGCGATCGAGCCCGACACGGTGCGCCAGTTGGTCAGGGTGCCGCCGAGCCAGCGGTTGTTCATATAGTACTGGGCGCAGCGCTGGGCGGCCTCGGCCACCGGATCGGCGGCCTGGCGCTTGGTGCCGACGAACAGGACGCGACCGCCCTTGGCGGCGACCTCGCGCACGGCGACCAGCGCCTGGTGCATGAGCGGGATCGACTGCGACAGGTCGATGATGTGGATGTTCGAGCGCGATCCGAAGATGTAGCGCTCCATCTTCGGGTTCCACCGGTGCGTCTGGTGGCCGAAGTGGGCGCCGGCTTCGAGCAGCGAACGCATGGAGAATTCAGGCAGAGCCATGAGGGGTAGTCCTTTATCCGATTGATCCGCCGCAGGCGCTGTAAAGACCGAAGTCCTCGGATTGGAGCGGACAGGATTTCTCCCCGGCCGCGCCACGCCTGCGTGTGAAGTGGGCGGGCATGTAGGCCGGATGGGGGGAAAAGGCAAGCGGCGCGGCGGCGATCTCGCCACCGTCGCATAACGGCGCTATGGTTAAGGTCGGGAGGGACCAGACCATGAGCATCCGCAACTGGGCGTTGGCCGGGGGCGCGATCGCCGCCGCCGCCGTGGCGGGAGTCGCCACTTCGCAGCAGCCGCCCCCGTCGCCGGTCGCCGCCACCCAGGTCGTCCTGACCCGAAGCCGCGTCGACAACGCGGCGCTGGCGCAGGCGCGGCAAGACCCCGTGGCGGCGCGGCTGCGCGGGGTGCTGGCGCAGGGCAAGAGCCCGGACTTCATGCAGCGGGTCAACGCCTCGGCCGTGCCGGTGCTGGCCCCGGCCGACCCGGCCCTGCTGGCCTCGGCCGAGTTCGACGGCGGCGACGGCTTCTACATGCTGACGGTCCAGCGTGGCGAACGGATCATCGAGATCTACGGCGCGACCAAGGCCTTCCGGTCGCCGCTGGCGGCGCCCGCCCCGCAGACAGCGCCGGCCACGACGGCCGCTCCCGCG
>NZ_JAVHLH010000204.1 GCF_031082345.1 Brevundimonas sp.
CCAGCGCACCCGTCCCGCCCGCGCCTGACCGGCCAGGGCCGTCAGGGCGTTGAGCGCCACCCCGGCGGCCGAGGCGCCGATGGCGACGTGCGGATCCTGCACCCCGACCACATACAGCAGCAGCGGCACGGCCAGCACCGAGCCGCCGCCGCCGAACACCGTCAGCAGGAGGGCCACGAGGCTCCCGCTGAACACCGCCAGCAACAGCTGAACGACACTGGCGTCCATGGCGTCACGCCGCCCCTGTGACCGTGGGCAGGCCCTGGGCCTTCCAGGCGTTCAGCCCGCCGTCCAGCACGAAGGCCTCGCCGGGAACGCAGGCGGCCAGGCGGACGCAGTTCATGCCGGTGCGGGCGCCGGAGCGGCACATATAGATGACCTCGCGGCCCGGATGGACGTCGAGGTCGGCCGCCTCGAAGACGGACAGGGGCTTGACGACGCTGCCGGCGATCCGCTCCTGGGCGACCTCGGCGGGCTCGCGGATGTCGACCAGAACGGCCTTGCCGGACTGAATGCGGGCCGCGACTTCGGCGGCGGAAAGGGGGGTGAGCACGGCCATGGATCAGTTTCCTTGAACAGGGGGGCAATAGATGTCGGCGAGCACGGCGATGAGTTTCAGGGCCGCCGGCTCGGCGATGCGGTACAGAATCGACACGCCCTCCCGCCGGGCGGTGACCAGGCCTTCCTCGCGCAGCACCGCGAGGTGTTGCGACAGGGCGGACTGGGACAGATCCGCGAGCGGCAGCAGCTCGCCGACGGCGCGTTCGCCCTCGCCCAGCTGGCACAGGATCATCAGCCGCTTCTCGTTGGAAAGCGCCTTCAGAAGCCGCGCCGCGTCGCCGGCGCGGGTCTGGAATTGCTGGAGGGGGGGCGGGTGTGCGTCGATCATGCCGGTCTATATATGCGGAGTTGCTAATTTAGCAATAGCTAATATATAAAGGCGCGAACCGGAGACAGATCACCATGACGCCATCCCCCTCCGTCGAAGGCTTCTTCGACCCCGCCACCCACACGATCACTTATCTGGTGGCCGATCCGGCCACCGGCGCGGCGGTCCTGATCGATCCCGTGCTGGACTTCGACGCCGCCGCGGGACGCGTGGAAACCACCTCGCTCGAAAAGGTGCTGGCCCGGATCGCCGAGCGGGGTCTCAGGCTGGAGCGCGTGCTCGAGACCCACGCCCACGCCGACCACCTTTCGGGCGCCGACGAGATCCGCCGGCGCACCGGCGCGCCGATCGGCATCGGCAGCCGCATCACCGAGGTGCAGAAGGTCTTCGGCGTCCTGTTCGAGGCGCATGACGTCACCGCGGACGGGGTCGTGTTCGACAGCCTCTTCGCCGACGGCGCGCGCTTCGACCTCGGAACCCTCCAGGTCGAGGTTCTGCATACCCCCGGCCACACGCCCGCCTGCGTCAGCTACCGGATCGGCGACGCGGTCTTCACCGGCGACACCCTGTTCATGCCGGACTACGGCACGGCCCGATGCGACTTCCCGGGCGGCGATGCGCGGACCCTGTATCGCTCGATCCAGCGTCTGCTCGCCCTGCCGCCGGAGACGCGGATGTTCGTCGGCCACGACTACCTGCCCGAGGGCCGCGAGGACTATCGCTGGGAGACCACGGTGGCGGCCCAGAAGGCCGGCAACATCCACGTCGGGGGCGGCCGCACCGAGGACGAGTTCGTCGCCCTGCGCGAGGCGCGCGACGCGACGCTCAAGGCCCCGGCCCTGATCCTGCCGTCGCTGCAGATCAACATCCGCGCCGGGGCCCTGCCCCCTCCGGAAGCCTCCGGACGCCGCTTCCTCAAGCTTCCGCTGACCGCGGTCTAGCAGGGCGCGCGGTTCCGGGGCGGCCTTCGGAGGCGGACGGACTCACACCCCGTCCGGCATCGTCCCCGAGGTGATGGCGATCCGGCCGATCAGACCCTTGACGATCAGGTCCAGCGCGGAGCCCTCGCGATAGTCGGCGGCGGCGACGAAATTGACCCGGTCCTCGGAGATCAGGCCGTAGATCTTCTGCTGGTCCCGGTCCGAATTGCGCGGGTCGTAGACGGCGATCGAATAGCCGCCCTTGGTGTGCATCATCTTCATGGTCGGCACGTCGGTGTCGCCGTCGCCGAGGAAGATCATCCGCTCGAACGGCACCGGCCGGTCGTCGTCGGCCATGAAGCGGTTGATCTTCTCGTGCTCCCAGTGATTGAGAACGCCCTTGTTGATGCGGAACAGATACTGGGTTTTGGTGGTGTAGTTGACGCCGACCGCCGGCCAGATCGCCACGCCCTTGTCGTCGTAGACGAATTTCGACGCGAACACGTGCCGGAACTCCGGCCGGATCGGGCAGCCCTCGATCATCTCCTCCAGCCCCGCCGAGATGATGTAGTGCTCGATCTCGAGGCCGTATTTCGCGCCCACGGCGTTGATGCGGTCGAACCAGCCCTTGCCGGTCAGGTCGGACTTAAGCCCGTCGAACAGCTTCACGTCCTGGCCGTGGTCGCGCAGGGTCTTGCGGGTGATCGGGTCGCCGTTCTCGCGCGCCCGCTGCAGCATCAGCTGCATGTACATCAGGATGTTGTCCCCGTCGGCCTCGCGCGTCAGCCGGTCGGCCTCGCCCCAGAAGTCGCCGATGTCCATGCCCACCGAGGGGATGAAGGTGACCTCCTGCATATTGCCCCGGGCGAGGGTGCCGTCGAAGTCGTAGATCAGCGCGGTCTTGAGCGGCTTGGCCATGGCGGCGTCCAGGGGCGAGGGGCGAGGGTCGAGTCAGCGAGAGCGCTAGTGACTGCGGGGGCGGGTGTCAAAGAGGAGTCAGCGAGCGCGGTGTTCCCTCGCCCCTCGACCCTCGCCCCTATCCCAGCCTCAACTCCGGCGGCGCCCCTATCCCAGCCTCAACTCCGGCGGCGCCGCCACGCCGGCCGCTTCCAGCGGCAGGTGCAGGATGAAGGCCGCGCCCTTGCCCGGTTCGCTCTCCACCTCGGCCCAGCCGCCGTGCAGTTCGACCAGGGCCTTGACCAGGGCGAGGCCGACGCCCGGACCGCCCCGCTCGCGCTTGACGAAGCGGTCGAAGACATGGGCCTGCAGGTGATAGGGAATGCCCCGCCCGGTGTCCTCGACCCGGATGCGCACCTCGGACGGCGCGGCCTCGGCGGTCAGGGTCACGGCCCCGCCCTCCGACACGGCCCGGGCGGCGTTGTCGAGCAGATACTCCAGCGCCTGCCCGACCCGCTGGGCGTCCGCCCGGATCGGCTTCAGACCCGTCGGGCAGGTCACGGTCAGGACCGCGCCGCGTCCCTCGATCCGCTCGCGCACCGTGGCCGCCGCCTCCTCGAGCAGGTCGCTGACGCGCACGTCGCCGAGGGTCAGCTCCATCTCGCCGGCGTCGATCTGGGCCATGTCCAGCACGTCGTCGATCGATCCGGCCAGCTGGCTGGCGGCGACGCGGATGGCCCCGGCGTGCTGGCGGCTGCGCTCGGGCAGGTCGGCCTGGGTCTCCAGCAGTTCGGAATAGCCGACGATGGTCGTCAGCGGCGTGCGCAGCTCGTAGCTGACGCTGCCGACGAACTCGCGCTTCAGCGCGGTGCTCTCTTCCAGCGCCTGGGCCTTGGCCGCCAGCGCCTGCTCCAGCCCGCGCCGGGCGGTGATGTCCGAGAAGGCCACCAGGGTGGCGCCGTCCGGCAGGGGCCGGGTCTGCCACGAGGCGATTCGGCCGTCCGCCGTGCGGCCCTCGCCCGAGATCGGCACCCGGCTCTCCGGGTCGGGGTCTGCCACCCGCGCCTTCAGTCCCAGCCACAGGGCCGGGTCGGGCATGGTCGACTGGCACAGGGCGGCCACGGCGTCGAAATCCCCGGCCGCGTCCAGCGCCTCGCCGCTCACGCCCCAGAAGGTGTCGAAGGCCTCGTTGTGCAGGCGGATGCGGCCGTCCGAGCCGAACACGGCCACAGCGTCGTTGAGCTTGTCCAGCGTCGCCTTCTGCACCTGGATCTGGGCGTTGAACCGGCTGCGCAGCTTCAGCTCGTCGGTGATGTCCGAGAACAGCAGCAGCACCCCGCCCAGCGGGTGCGGCTGGCGCACCACCCTGAGCGTCCGCCCGTCGGGCAGGGACCAGCTGTCGTCCGGCGCGGCCTCGGCGGCGCCGTAGAAGTCCAGCTCATTGGCCTTCCAGCCGGCGTAGTCGATGACCTCGGGCAGCAGCCGGCGCTGGCGCAGCCGGTCCAGCAGCTCGGCATGCGTCGGCCGTTCGTCCAGCCAGGCCGGGTCGATGTTGAACAGGGTCTGGAAGGCGGTGTTGTGGAAGGCCAGCCGCTTCGACGGGCCGAAAATGGCCACGGCGTCGGCGAGGTGATTCAGCGTCTCGTCATGGGCCTCGACGTGACGGCGCAGGGTGTCGCGCGTCTCCTCCGCCTCGGTCATGTCCAGCGCGAAGGCCAGCACCGCCCCGGCCCCGCCGGGGGCCGGCTCGGCCACGATCCGCCACGCCCGCCGCCGTCCGCCGCCGGTGGTCCAGCGGAACCCCTCCTGACGCTGATGCAGCCGTCCGGCCTCGGCCACGATGGCGTCGGCCCCGCGGTCGAAACTCAGCCTCTTGTCGCGCGCGGCGTCGATGCTGTCGGCCTTCATCTCGGCCAGCCAGGCCTTGTTGGCCCAGGCCAGCCGTCCGGCGGCGTCGGTGATCCAGGTCGGGGCGGGATAGGCGTCCGCCAACAGGCCCAGGCCGCTCTCGGCCGCCGTTCCGACTAGGCCCAGACGCGACAGCCGCAGCCACGCCGCCCCGGCCGAGGACCGGCCCTCGACCGCCCAGGCCCCGCCCACGCCGTCCAGCACGGCGTCAAAGGGTTCGCCCTGATCGATCAGGGCGTCCAGCCGGGGGCCCGCCGAGGCCCGAACCGCATCCAGCACCACCAGCGCCGGATCGACATCGGCGCCGTCCTCGCCGGCCAGCTCACGGGTGATGGCGCTCCACGCCGCCGGGGCGCCCAGCCGCCGGGTCTGGCCGTCCGGAGTCAGGGCCAGCCGGGCGTCCTCGAACGCCGCAGGCATGATCGGCCAACTCGGATAGGGCGGCGCGAAGCCCGTCGCCGCGTAGCTCACGAGGAAACGGCGTTCCAGGATCG
>NZ_JAVHLH010000205.1 GCF_031082345.1 Brevundimonas sp.
CCGGCTGCCTGAAGGCCTTCAGTGGAGAGCGGGCGAGGCATCAGATCTGCTTCCTTCTCTCCGATGAATCCCGTGTCCACGTCACCTGCGACGAACTGCGGATGATCGAGGCAACGCTTCAGGAATGCCGCATTGGTGCGGACGGGCCAGACTTCGACCTCTCCACAAGCCTCTGCAAGGTCGGCCGCGGCCTGATCGCGGTTGTTCCTGTGCACGATGATCTTCGCGATCATTGGGTCGTAGAACTGACTGACCCGCCCTCCCTGCCGGACCCCGGTGTCTATCCGGACATCCGAGGCCTCGTATGGCGACCGGTCTCCCGGCATGAGGAAATGCTCCAGTCTGCCGATGCTGGGCAGGAAGCCGTTGGCCGGGTCCTCCGCATACAGCCGCGCCTCCATGGCCCAGCCGTTCAGGGGGATGTCGGCCTGTTTCAGCGGGATGGGCTCGCCGGCGGCGACGCGCAGCTGCCATTCGACCAGGTCGACGCCGGTGATGGCCTCGGTGACCGGGTGTTCGACCTGGAGCCGGGTGTTCATCTCCATGAACCATATGCGGTCGGCCGTCAGGCCCTCGGAGGCGTCGGCGATGAATTCGATGGTGCCGGCGCCCTCGTAGTTCACCGCCTTGGCGGCGCGGACGGCGGCGTCGGTGACGGCCTTGCGGGTGGCGGCGTCCATGCCGGGGGCGGGAGCCTCCTCGATCACCTTCTGGTGGCGGCGCTGGAGGGAACAGTCGCGCTCGTGCAGGTGGACGACGGTTCCGTGGCTGTCGCCGAACACCTGCACCTCGATGTGGCGCGGGCGGGTGATGTATTTCTCGATCAGGACGCGAGGGTCGCCGAACGACGACTGGCCCTCGCGCCGGGCCGAGGCGAGGCCGTCGGCGAAGTCTTCGGCGCGCTCGACCTTTTTCATGCCCTTGCCGCCGCCGCCGGCGACGGCCTTGATCAGCACCGGATAGCCGATGGCGTCGGCTTCCTTCTGCAGGCGGTCCAGCGACTGGTCCTCGCCGAGATAGCCGGGGGTGACGGGCACGCCGGCCTCGATCATCAGGGTCTTGGCGGCGTCCTTCAGGCCCATGGCGCGGATGGCGGCGGGCGGCGGGCCGATCCAGACGAGGCCGGCGGCCATGACCGCCTCGGCGAAGTCGGCGTTCTCGGACAGGAAGCCGTAGCCGGGGTGGATGGCCTCGGCGCCGGTGGCCTTGGCGGCGGCGAGGACTTTCGCGGCGTCGAGATAGGACTCGCGGGCCGGGGCGGGGCCGATCAGGACGGCTTCGTCGGCCTCGCGGACGTGCAGGGCCTTCGCATCGGCTTCGGAATGGACGGCGATGGTGCGCAGGCCCAGGCGACGGGCGGTGCGGAACACGCGGCAGGCGATCTCGCCGCGATTGGCGACCAGGACGGATTTGAACATGGGGCTTTTCTAGAGGGGCGAGGGGCGAGAGGCGAGGGGCGAGTTTCGACCGTGACGCCTGCCCCCTTCCTCGCCCCTCATCCCTCGACCCTATTCCGCCCAGCGGGGTTTGCGCTTTTCGAGGTAGGCGCGGACGCCTTCCTGGCCTTCGTCGGAGACGCGGGCGTGGGCGATGCGGCGGGCGGTGTCCTCCATCAGGCCGTGGTCGATGGGTCGCCCGGCGACGTCGTTGACCAGCCGCTTGGCCTCGCCGACCGCGCCGGGGGCGCAGGCCTTCATCGAATCGGCGAAAGCGGTGACGAAGCCGTCGATCTCGTCGGCCGAGCCCAGCACATGGCTGACCAGGCCGAATTCCTTCGCGGCGGCGGCGTCGAAGCCGTCGGCGGTCATGAACAGGGCCCGGGCGGTGCGGGCGCCGACGGCCTCGACCACATAGGGGGCGATGGTCGCGGGGATCAGGCCCAGCTTGACCTCGGAGAAGGCGAAATGCGTGCCCTTGACCGCCACGGCCATGTCGCAGGCGGCGACGATGCCGGCCCCGCCGCCCATGGCCGCGCCCTCGACGAGGGCCACGGTCAGGGCCGGGACGTCGTGCAGGGCCTTGAGCATCTTGGCCAGGCCCATGGCGTCGGTGCGGTTGTCGCCCTCGGACCAGCCGGCGGCGTCGCGCATCCAGCCGAGGTCGGCGCCGGCGCTGAACGTCCCGCCCGCGCCGCGGATGAAGACGACGCGCACATGGTCGGCGCCCTGCAGGGTCTCGAACGCCTCGTAGAGGGCGGCGATGGTCGGGGCGTCGAAGGCGTTGCGCTTGTCGGGTCGGTTGATGGTGACGAACACCACCCCGTCCGTCGTCGAGCGGATCTGCACCAGCTCGTCATTGGCGTCAGGCGCCGGATCGGCCAGCAGCGGGTGGGCGATGGCGTTGATCTCGGCCGCCTCGCCGGGGGTGACGTCGAGGGCGTTGAGGTCGGCTTCGGTGGGACGGGTCATGGGAATCTCCAGCTTGGTCGGAAGCGCCGCCGCGGAAGGGGCGTTCCACCTCGCGCAAGGCCTCATTGTCCCGATGCCGCCTCCGAAGGCAACCGATGTCGCGGGTGTTCACCATATACGTCAACGCCGCCCACACGGGTGGTTGGCCAGACTGGTCCGGCGTGACATCCCCACGCGGTCGACCCGGTCCCCGCCGTGACGCAGCCTGCCGCCCCGGACACGCTTCAACTGTCGGAATTGCTGGGCGCGCTGAGCTGCGCCCTGGACATGACCGAGGGCCAGCCCGTCGGCCATTCGATGCGCTGCTGCTGGATCGGCATGCATGTCGGCCAGCGGCTCGGACTCGGGCAAGAGGCGCTGTGGGAGCTGTACTACGTCCTGCTGCTGAAGGACCTGGGGTGCAGCAGCAATGCGGCGAAGCTGGCCGACTTCTACGGCGCCGACGATCTGGCGTTCAAACGGTCGTTCAAGACCATCGGTCCGAGGGTCACGGACGCCATCGACTTCCTGCTGGGCAATGCGGCGCAAGGCCTGGCCCCGATCGCGCGCGCGAAGGCTCTCGTCCACATCTTCAGGCACACGGGGCGGGTGTCGCGCGATCTGATCGAAACCCGCTGCCACCGCGGCGCCGACATCGCGCGGCGGCTGCGCTTTTCCGAGGCGGTAGCCCAGGGCATCCAGCATCTGGACGAGCACTGGGACGGCGGCGGCCTGCCGGAGGGTCTGGGCGGCGAAACGATCTCGCTCTACGCTCGGGTCGCCCTGCTGGCGCAGGCGGTCGACGTGTTCCACTCCGAGGGCGGACGGGACGCCGCCCTGGGCGAAGCCCGGCGCCGCGCCGGCGCCTGGTTCGACCCGCAGCTCGTCGAGGCGCTGGAAGCGGCCGCGGCTGACGAGGCGTTCTGGAGCGGGCTGGCCTCGCCGGCGCTGGCGGAGGCCCTGATGATGATGGAGCCGGTCCAGACGCGGCTGACGCTGGACGACGACTGGCTGGACGACATCGCCGCGGGCTTCGGCCAGGTGATCGACGCCAAGAGCCCTTACACCAGTGGCCACAGCACGCGGGTGGCGGCCTATGCCGACGCGCTCGGCGAGGTCCTCGGCGTGGCCCCCGAACGGCGGCGGTGGCTGCGACGGGCGGCCCTGCTGCATGACGTGGGCAAGCTGGGCGTATCCAGCACCATCCTCGAAAAGCCGAGCCGGCTGGAGAGCGCCGAGTGGTCGGCGATGCAGGGTCACGCCGGGAAGACGCAGGAAATCCTGTCGCGGATCGGCGCCTTCGACGAGCTGGCCCGGGTGTCCTCGGCCCACCACGAGAAGCTGGACGGCACCGGCTATCCGCTGGGCCTGCGCGATTTCCAGATCAGTCTGGAGACCCGCATCATCACCGCCTGCGACTTCTTCGACGCCCTGACGGCGGACCGGCCCTATCGCGCGGCCCTGCCGACGGCCAAGGCGCTCGACATCATGCGCGGCGAAGTCGGGCGGGCGGTCGACCCGCGGGTGTTCGAGGCGCTGGAGCGGCTGGTCGTGGATCGCCCGGAGCTGATGGCGGCCTGAGGTCGGCCGGACCGGAGCTTGAGCCCTTCCGCGGTTCCGGCGGATAAGGGGCGGAGCAAACGGAACACGGAGATCCTGGCATGGCGACCAGCGCGACCGACCGCATCCGCCGGACCAGCGTGGCCAGCGTCCATGTCCACTATGTCGCCAAGGCGGAGCGGAAGGGCCGGACGCGGGCGGACGTGGACGAGGTCATTCGCTGGCTGACGGGCTATTCGCAGGCCCAGCTGGAGGCGCTGCTGGCCGACGGGACGACGTTCGAGGAATTCTTCGACCGGGCGCCGGCGATGAACCCGAACCGGTTCCTGATCACGGGGATGATCTGCGGCTATCGGGTCGAGGAGATCGAGGACCCGTTCATGCGGGAGCTGCGGCACCTCGACAAACTGGTCGACGAGGTGAGCAAGGGCAAGGCGATGGAGAAGGTGCTGCGGGCCGGGTGACGGCTTGTCATCCCGGAAAGCGCGCAGCGCTTGTCCGGGACGAAGGGCGCCGTTGCGGCGGGCTCCCGGAAATCGCCCGCGATTGTCCGGGAGACAGGTCGCCATCGCGCGGACTTGACCTGTGGCCCGGATAGCTGCTGGCGCAGCTTCCGGGCCGATCAAATTTTGACCAATCCGTCCCGGCTCTCCGCTTCGCTTCGGCCGGGATGACAATCGGCGCTACATCCTGAAGACGCCGAAGGTGGTCTCCGGGATCGGCGCATTCAGGCTGGCGCTGATGGCCAGACCCAGCACATCGCGCGTCTGCACCGGGTCGATCACCCCGTCGTCCCAGAGGCGGGCGGTGGCGTGGTAGGGGTTTCCCTCGTCCTCGTATTTCTGGCGCACCGGGGCCTTGAAGGCCTCGGCCTCCTCGGGCGTCCAGGTGTCGGCGTCGCGGTGGACGGTGGCGAGGACGGCGGCGGCCTGTTCGCCGCCCATGACGCTGATCCGGCTGTTGGGCCAGGTGAAGAGGAAGCGGGGGCCGAAGGCGCGGCCGCACATGCCGTAGTTGCCGGCCCCGAAGCTGCCGCCGATCAGGACGGTGAATTTGGGCACCTCGGCCGAGGAGACGGCGGTGACCAGCTTGGCGCCGTTCTTGGCGATGCCCTCGGCCTCGTATTTGCCGCCGACCATGAAGCCCGAGATGTTCTGCA
>NZ_JAVHLH010000206.1 GCF_031082345.1 Brevundimonas sp.
GGGCAGGGGTTCAGCCGAAAACATCCATGGCTCCCTACGGCGAAAGCACGGGGGCCACACGGTTCCGGGCCGACCGCCCGCGCTCCGCCAACCTCCCCACCGCTTCTCCCGAAGCGGCGCAGAGTCGTGCCCGTCCAGCCAGTGTTGACTAACCCCGTCCCTCGTCCGACAAGGCCTGACCCTTATTCCAGCGGTCCCGACGCTATCCGGCGCCGGGGCCGTCTCGCTTTTGGAGGCCTTCCCCGTGTCCAATGAACATCTGATGGGTGTCTACAACCGCGCGCCGCTGGAAGTGGATCGCGGGCAGGGCGCGCGTCTGTGGGCCAGGGACGGGACCGAATACCTCGACTGCGTCATGGGCATCTCGACCAACGCCCTCGGCCACGCCAATCCGATCCTCGTCCAGGCGGTCAAGGACCAGGCCGAAAAGCTCTGGCACGTCTCCAACATCTTCAAGATCCCGGGCCAGGAAGCCCTCGCCGACGCCCTGTGCGAGAAGTCGTTCGCCGACGTCGTCTTCTTCACCAACTCCGGCACGGAAGCCGTCGAATGCGCCCTGAAGACGGCGCGGAAATATCACTCGGCCAACGGCCAGCCCGAGCGGATCGACATCTACGGCTTCGACGGCTCGTTCCACGGCCGCACCTACGGCGCCATCAACGCCGCCGCCAACCCCAGCTACACCAACGGCTTCGGCCCGCCGATGGAGGGTTTCCACCAGCTGGTCTGGGGCGACCGCGAGGCGCTCGAGGCCGCCTTCCGCAACCCGACCACCTGCGCCGTCATCCTCGAGCCGGTGCAGGGCGAGGGCGGCTGCCGCGCCACGCCGGACGAAGACCTGCGCTGGATGCGCCAGATGGCCGACGACAACGGCGTCCTGATCATCTTCGACGAAGTCCAGTGCGGCATGGGCCGGACCGGCAAGCTGTGGGCCCATGAATGGGCCGGCATGACGCCCGACATCATGGCCATCGCCAAGGCCCTGGGCGGCGGCTTCCCCGTCGGCGCCTGCCTCGCCACGGCGAAGGCGGCCACGGGCATGACCGTCGGCGTGCACGGCTCGACCTTCGGCGGCAATCCGCTGGCCATGGCGGTCGGGCAGGCCGCCTTCGCCGAGATTTCGAGGCCGGAGACCCTGGCACACGTCAACGAGATCGCCGGCTATCTGAAGCAGCAGCTGCACGGTCTCGCCCAGCGCTTCCCCGACGTGATCGTCGAGGTGCGCGGCAAGGGCCTGCTGATGGGTATGAAGCTGATCCCCAACAACCGCGACTTCATGGGCTGGGCCCGCGACGAGGCCCGTCTGCTGGTCGCCGGCGGCGGCGACAACCTGGTCCGCATCCTGCCCCCGCTGAACCTGACGTTGGACGAGGCCCGCGAGGCCGTCGAACGTCTGGAGAAGACCTGCGAGTTCGCGCGCGGCAAGCTGGCCGCGGCCTGACAACATCGGAGGGGCCGATGGTCCGCCACTTCCTCGACCTGCACCGGCTCGAAGCCGGAGACCTGCGCGCCATCCTCGACGACGCCCATGCCCGCAAGGCCGCCCGCAAGGGCTGGCCGAAGGGCAGGGCTGACGCCGACGCCCCGGCGAAGGACCGTGTCCTGGCGATGATCTTCGAGAAGAACTCGACCCGCACCCGCTTCAGCTTCGACGCCGCCATCCGCCAGCTGGGCGGGGCCTCGATCATCGCCAACGCCGGCGACATGCAGCTGGGCCGCGGCGAGCCGGTCGAGGACACCGCCCGCGTCCTCTCGCGCATGGTCGACGCCGTGATGATCCGCGCCAACGACCACGAGGACGTCGAGCGCTTCGCGCGCGTCTCCACCGTGCCGGTGATCAACGGCCTGACCGACCGCTCGCACCCGTGCCAGATCCTCGCCGACCTGATGACCATCGAGGAGCATCGCGGCCCGATCGCCGGCAAGACCCTCGCCTGGGTCGGCGACGGCAACAACGTCTGCCACAGCTTCATGCACGCGGCGCCGAAGCTGGGCTTCCACCTGAACGTGGCCTGCCCGGCCGACTACCATCCGAACCTGCACGACCTGGCCAAGGGCGGAAACCACGTCACCCTGACCGGCGATCCGCACGAGGCGGTGGCCGGCGCCGACGTCGTGATCACCGACACCTGGGTGTCGATGGGCGACCAGGACTATGAGGCCCGGCTCGAGGCCTTCGAGGGCTATGGCGTCGACGACGCCCTGATGGACGCCGCCGCCTCCGACGCCGTCTTCCTCCACTGCCTGCCCGCCCACCGCGGCGAGGAGGTCACCGACGCTGTCCTCGACGGCCCCCGCTCCCTCGTCTGGGACGAGGCCGAAAACCGCATCCACGCCCAGAAAGCGGTGCTGGCGTGGTGTTTCGCGGGCTGACGCCTACTGCAGATTCACATCCGCCACCCCGCCGGCGTCCGGCAGCGTCTTCGTCACATTGGCCTTGGCGATCTCATAGGCGAATTTGAAGAAACCGCCCTCGCTGACCCAGACCCGGCCGTCGTCGGCGTCGAAGCGCAGGATGGTCAGCATCCGGTCGTCCTTGCCCTCCGGATACCAGGCCGCCAGCACCGGGTTCCAGTGGCGGTCGATGATCTCCCGGTCCTGGCCATGCACCGACAGGGTCCCGTGGATGCAGGCCCAGACGTCCTGGTCCTTCGAGGCGTAGTGGAACATGGCGCTCTGCCCCCCGCCGACGCCGGCGTCCTTCGCCAGATCGGTGTCCTCGCGGGTGAAGAACCAGATCGTCCCGGTCTCCTCGTCGCGAAAGGCCGTCATCGGCTGGGCGTGATAGCCGGGCTGGTCCAGACCGAGCATGCCGGTGTTGGATTTCTTGAGGCTGTCCCAGAATTCCTTCTCGGCCTCGGCGGCGGTCAGCGTCTTGTCGGACATGTCGGCGTCTCCTGATCTGCGGGGTTCGATCAGGAAATGGCCCGGGGCCCCGGCCGGTTCCCCTATCGCGGCGGCCGCTGCGGCATGCCGAGCAGGGCGGCGACATGGACGATCAGCAGGAAGGCCACGGCCCCGGCCAGGATCATCAGGAAACGCCAGGGGATCATGCGCACGCCGAGGTGCGGCTGGGATGGCCGGGCGCCGCGCCAGCCGGCGAAGGTCGCGAAGGCGAGGACGGCGGCGAGCAGGGCGAGGGTCACTGTCAGGCTCATCAGCGCCAAGTGGCCCGCCGGAGACCTTGAGGCAAGCCGCCGGAGTCCTTTCGGACTCGTTAATCTTCATGAGGCGTTAACCGATGCGGCGCGAGACTCTTCGTCGGTGTACGGGCTTTCCACAGGAAGATGGTCAGACCCAACATCTTGGGGTTAACCACGCGTTTACACCCCTGATCTGGATGGGTAGCGTCGAGTCAAAGGTCGGGAGGCGAATCAGTGAGCGCAGCCGCGCCGTGGAGCGTAAAGGGGATCGAACCCCGGGCGCGTGAGATCGCCAAGGATCTCGCCCGCCGCTCCGGCATGACGCTGGGCGAGTGGCTGAACACCATGATCATGGAGGACGGCGACGACGATGAGGGCGTGGTCCCGCTGGCGCGTCGTCCCCATGCCACTGACAGTTATGAGCGCCGCGGGCGCAGCCGCCGCGTCGACGACGCCTACGGCGCCGGCGAGGAGCCCTGGCAACGTCTGAGCGCCTCGATCGACGCCATCGCCGGCCGGCTCGAGGCCGCCGAGCGTCGCTCGACCGTCGCCATCCAGGGCGTCGACCAGGCCGTGTCCGGTCTCGTGCGCCGTCTCGACGGCCAGGACGAGGCGGGCCGGTCGTACGGCCGGCGCATCGACGACATCTCCGAGGAGCTGCGCGAGGGTCATCGACGTCTGCGCAAATTCGAGCAGGAGGTCGGCCCGAAGACGGCCGAGACCTTCGGCAAGGTCGAGACGACGATGGGCGCGCTCGCCAGTCGGCTCTACGACATCGAGGAGCGCCAGCGCGGCAGCGTCAACGAACTGCGCCAGCGGATGGATGCGGTCGAGAAGGTCGCCGGCCCGGGCGTCGGCGCCGATCTTCTGGCCCAGGTCGGACAGCGGCTCGACGAGGCCCAGGGTCGCACCACCGAGGCCCTGCGCGGGCTGGAACGCTCCTTCGCCGATCTGGACCAGCGGCTGCGCGCCGCCGAGTCGCGCGTCGAACCCGAGAGCGTTCGCGAGGCGGCGCGGTTCGAAAAGCTGGCCGAGACCCTGAGCCGGCAGGTCGAGGCCAATCGCGCCGAGATGATGCGCCGGATGGACACGGCCGAGAACGAAGGCCGGATGGACCGGATCGAGCGAGCCGTGCTGGCGATCGGCGATCAGGTCAAGGTGTCCGAGCAGCGCTCGGCCCAGGCCGTCGAGGCCATGGGGCGCGAGGTTCTGCGCATCGCCCAGAACCTCAACGGCCGCGTCGGCCAGATCGAGGCCGACGGTCCCGCCCGTCTCGAGAAGCTGGGCGAAACCCTGACCCGCAAGGTCGAGTCCGACATGGGCCGCTTCGCCCAGGGTCTGGAGCAGCGCCTGGTCGCCGCCGATGACCGCCACGCCATGGCGCTGGAGAAGCTGGGCGGCGAGATCACCCGCATCTCCGACCGTCTGAGCGAGCGCATCGCCCAGTCCGAGCGCCGCTCGCAGCAAGCGCTGGAAGACATCGGCCGCCGCCTGGCCGACAGTTCGAACAAGATCGAGCAGCACTACGACCGGGCGTCGGGCGAACTCGCCGAGCGCATGCGCCTGTCGGAAGAGCGCACCGCCGCCCTGATCGCCGAGGCCCGCGAAAACATCGGCCGGAGATCCGAGTCCGCCGCGCCCGCCGGGACGGTCCAGCCCGACTGGCGCGCCGCCGCCTTCCCGGAAGCGGCCTTCCCCGACGCCGACTTCGACAACGGCTTCGAGGACCCGGTCTTCGCCGAGCAGCAGGCCTGGTCCGCCGATCTCGCCCCGCCCGAGCCCGAGCCCGAAGCCGGCCCGCGCGCCGGCGGCGAGGTTCTGACCGCCGACTCGGTCTTCGACGCGGTGCTGCCGCTGTTCAATCCCGGCGCGCGGATGACCATCTGCGGCCTGATCGCCCAC
>NZ_JAVHLH010000207.1 GCF_031082345.1 Brevundimonas sp.
GCTGACCGGGCTGACATGGGCGCCCGGTCAGCCATTCCGGTCAGCGGCCCATCAGAGGCGGCGGCGGGAGCGGCAGGGTAAGAGGACGAACGCCAGATGGCGACGCGTGACTATTACGAGATTCTGGGCGTCGAACGGACCATCGACGCCGCGGGGCTGAAATCCGCCTATCGCAAGCTGGCCATGCAGCATCACCCCGACCGCAACGGCGGGTGCGACGACGCCATGGCCCGCTTCAAGGAGATTTCCGAGGCCTACAGCGTGCTCTCGGACGACCAGAAGCGCGCCGCCTACGACCGCTTCGGCCACGCCGGCGTCAACGGCGGCGGCAATCCGTTCGGACAGGGCGGGGCCGGCTTCGCCGACGTCAACGACATCTTCTCCCAGGTCTTCGGCGAAGCCTTCGGCGACGTCTTCGGCGGCCGTCAGGGTGGAGGCGCCCGCCAGCACGGCCCGCGCCGCGGCTCCGACCTGCGCTACGACCTCGAGATCACCCTCGAGCAGGCCTACAAGGGCGCCGAGGTCGAGATCGGCGTGCCGACCACCGCGACCTGCGACACCTGCGAGGGCTCGGGCGCCAAGGCCGGCACCAAGCCGACCACCTGCACCACCTGCCAGGGCGCCGGCCGCGTGCGCAGCGCCAACGGCTTCTTCCAGGTCGAGCGGACCTGCCCGCGCTGCGGCGGCCACGGCCAGATGATCGCCGAGCCCTGCGCGACTTGCCACGGCCACGGCCAAGTCCGGAAGAACCGCAAGCTCCAGCTCAAGGTCCCCGCCGGCGTCGACGACGGCTCGCGCATCCGCCTGTCGGGCGAGGGCGACGCGGGCCAGCGCGGCGGTCCGCGCGGCGACCTCTACGTCTTCATCTCGGTGACGCCGCACGAACTGTTCGAGCGCGACAACCTCGACCTGCTGGTCACCGTGCCGGTGCCGATGACCACCGCGGCCCTGGGCGGCGAGATCGACGCCCCCTGCCTGACCTCCGAGGCCTGCGACGGCCGCTGCAAGGCGCAGGTGACGGTGCCGGCGGGCTCGCAGACCGGCAAGGCCGTGCGCATCAAGGGCAAGGGCATGCCCCACCTGAACGGCCGCCAGCGCGGCGATCTGGTGGTCGAACTGTTCGTCGAGACCCCGACCGACCTGACCGCCCGCCAGAAGGAGCTGCTGGAGGAGCTGGCCGCCTCGCTGGGCGACCTGCAGACGCCGCGCAACTCGTCCTTCGCCGGCAAGGCCAAGCGCTTCTGGGCCGACATTCTCGGCGCCGAAGCGACCCAGTAGGCCGCCCGGGTCCGGCCGAGGATGACGACCGGCCGGAAAGCCTTCACAGTGCCGCCGACATGTTCAGGGGTCTGATTTGAGCGCCATCTTCCATGCCGGCATCTCCGGCGCCCGGGGTCGTATGGGCCGCGCCGTCTCGGCTGCGCTGGACGCCCGCGACGATGTCGTCGTCGCCGCCCGCTTCGACCGCGGCGAGACCCCTGACCTGTCGCTGTGCGACGTGGTCATCGACTTCTCCACCCCCGAGGCCTCGGTCGAGCTGGCCCGCGCCTGCGCCGCCCGCCGCGGCCCCGCCCTGGTCATCGGCTCCACCGGCCTGACCCCCGAGCAGGACGCCGAAATCCTCAAGGCGGCCGAGACCGTGGCCATCGTCCGCAGCGGCAATTTCTCGCTCGGCGTCAACATCCTGATCGGGCTGGTCGAGCACGCCGCCCAGCGGCTGGACGCCGCCGACTGGGACATCGAGGTTCTGGAGACCCATCACCGCAGGAAGGCCGACGCCCCCTCCGGCACGGCCCTGATGCTGGGCGAGGCCGCCGCCAGCGGCCGCGGCGAGGATCTCGCCGACGTCCGTACCGCCCCTTACGACGGCATCACCGGCGTGCGCGAGACCGGCAGGATCGGCTTCGCCTCGCTGCGCGCCGGCGGCGTCATCGGCGAGCACACTGTCCTGTTCGCCTCGGACGACGAGACCCTGACGCTGAGCCACTCGGCCATCGACCGGTCGCTGTTCGCCAAGGGCGCCGTCGCCGCCGCCGCCTGGGTCCGCAGCCGCAAGCCCGGCCTCTACGACATGCAGGACGTGCTGGGGTTCCGGCAGGCGTGAACCGCCGTCATTCCTCCCCCGCAGGGGGAGGGGGACCATCCGAAGGATGGTGGAGGGGGCCTTCTACGACCGCCGGCGGAGGGGATCAGCCCCCTCCACCGCTTCGCGGTCCCCCACCCCTCCGCTGCGCTCGGGGGAGGAATGCGCCCCTCAGTGCGCGTGCCGCCTGCGGCCGACCCCGCCGGTCACCAGCGACTTGATCAGGAAGAACACCGCGATGACGATGGCATAGCCCAGGAACAGGGCCAGCAGCATCATCCAGAAGCCCATCGACAGCAGGTCGGGCAGCACCATGGCCCCGCCGTCCAGCATCGGCCGGATCACCCCGACGGCGACATGCACCAGGGCGGCCCCGAGCGCCGAGGCCCACAACCGGCTCCACGCCGGCATCAGCAGGGCCGCGATGACCGCGATCAGCAGGCCCATGACCTGGTTGACGCCGTCGAACCCGCCCTGGGCCAGGCCGAAAATTCCGTTCAGAAACGCGCCGATTGAATCGAACAGGGACTCCATACGCCGACCTCCGTCTTGCTGCGGCCCAGCTTGGCCGTAAGCAGGGTTAACGCCGGTCGCGCCGAATGGCTCCGCTTAACGGCCGGTCGAGCCGAATCCGCCGGCGCCGCGCGCCGTCTCGTCCAGCGCCCCGACCTCCGTCATTTCGGCCTGCGCATAGCGGGCGATGACCATCTGGGCGATCCGTTCGCCGCGACGGATCACGAACGGTTCCTGACCATGGTTGATCAGGATCACCCCGACCTCGCCGCGATAGTCGCTGTCGATGGTGCCCGGCGAGTTCAGGCAGGTCAGGCCGTGCTTCAGCGCCAGTCCCGACCGCGGCCGCACCTGGGCCTCGAAGCCCGGCTCCAGCGCGATCTTCAGCCCGGTCGGCACGAGGGTGCGCGCGCCCGGCGCCAGTATGACCGGCATGTTCTCGTCCACCGCCGCCCGCAGATCCATCCCGGCCGAGCCCGAGGTTTCATAGGCCGGCAGCGGCAGACCCTCAGCATGCGGCAGGCGTTCAATCCGGACAGTCGTCATGGGTGCACTGGCTTCGATAGAGCAATAGGGCGGTAGGTCGCTCAGCGATCCATATCCTGCCGCCGGCCGCCGCGATGCATTGCCCTGTTCACTGGCTGAGAAACCCCGGTGGAGAAGCAACAGGCCATCGGGGAAAGGTCAGTGGACAACGTGTGGACAGATCAGCCGAAATGATCGGCGATCCGGGCGGCCAGCTTGCGCGCCACCTCCGCCTTGGACTGACGCGGCCAGCTTTCGGCCTTGCCGCCCTTGGTGAACAGGGTCACGGCGTTGCCGTCCGACCCGAACACGTCGTCCGACACGTCGTTGCCGACGATCCAGTCGCAGCCCTTCCTCGACAGCTTGGCCCGGGCGTTGGCCTCCAGGTCCGTGGTCTCGGCCGCGAAGCCGATGACCAGCTTCGGCCGCCGCTTTCCGGCCGCCGACACCCCGGCGAGGATGTCGGGATTCTCAATCAGGCTCAGCGACGGCGGCCCGCCCGGGGCCTTCTTGATCTTGCCCGAGGCCACGCCGTCGACGCGCCAGTCAGCCACGGCGGCGCTCATCACCGCGATGTCGGCCGGTAGAGCGGCGTCCACCGCAGCCTGCATCTCGCGCGCCGTCTCGACCCAGATGCGCTCCACCCCGACCGGGGCGGGCAGGGCGACGGGACCCGACACCAGCGTGACCCGCGCCCCCAGCGTGGCCAGGGCTTCGGCGATCGCATAGCCCTGCTTGCCGCTGGAGCGGTTGGTCAGGCCGCGCACCGGGTCGATCGGCTCGAAGGTCGGACCCGCCGTCACCACGGCGCTGCGCCCCGCCAGCGGCCGTCCGTCCGGTCCGGCCAGCAGCCCCTCGATGGCCTCCAGAATGGCGGCCGGCTCGGCCATCCGGCCCGGGCCGAACTCGCCGCAGGCCATCTCGCCCTCGTCCGGCCCGACCACCGCCGCGCCGTGGAAGCCGTCGAAGCCCTTCAGCCGTTCGACATTGGCCTGCACCGCCGGGTGCAGCCACATCCGCACATTCATCGCCGGGGCCAGCAGCACCCGCTTGTCGGTGGCCAGAAGCGTGGTCGAGGCGAGGTCGTCGGCCAGGCCGTTGGCCGCCTTGGCGATCAGCCCCGCCGTGGCCGGGGCGACCACCACCAGATCGGCCCAGCGCGACAGCTCGATATGGCCCATGGCCGTCTCGTCCTCGGGCATGAACAGGGCCTGGCGCACCGGATGGCCGGTCAGGGCGGCCAGCGACATCGGGGTCACGAACTCGGCCCCCGCCGCAGTCAGCACGCTCATCACATCGGCTCCGGCCTTCCGGAGCAGGCGCACCAGCTCCAGCGCCTTGTAGGCGGCGATGCCGCCGCCGACGATCAGCAGGATCTTGCGTCCGGACAGCGAGGCCGAGGTCATGCCGCTGGTCTAGCGATCCCGCCGCATGGCGTCGAGTGACCGGTTTGCGATGGGCGGCGTCTGTCGGTTCATCACAACGACCACCACGGGACACGACGGACACGACGGGAGCAGGCCCCGGTCCCGCCCTCCCGGGATGACTGCAGGCCCTCCTGTTCGATCGATGCCAGAGGCGTCGATCCGCAAGGACGCCCCCGGAGAACCGCCACCGCCGCCGCGCCGCGGTCCCGTCGTGTTCGTTGTGTCCATCTCTGTGGTCGTTGTGATGAACCCGCCAGCGCCCGTCCGCCCACTCCAAAACAAGAACATTGCAAGAACAAAATAACGGCGTTATGGAGTCCGCGCGGGTTCAACCACATGGAGGGTGTGATGATTG
>NZ_JAVHLH010000208.1:0-3044 GCF_031082345.1 Brevundimonas sp.
GGCGAGCTGTTCCAGGCCAATATCGCCCGCGCCTGGTCCGGCGAACTGCGGCCGGACGCCGACCCCTTCGACGTCATGCTGCGCCTCGCCGACCGGGCCGCCGCCTACGGGGCCTTCTGGCGGCTGGGCGAGCGGACGGTGGTCTCCAACTCGCCCGAGCTGTTCCTGACCTTCGATCCCGCCGGCCGCCGCATCGAGACCCGGCCGATCAAGGGCACCCGGCCGCGCCATCCCGATCCCGCCCGCGACGCCGCCCTCGCCGCCGAGCTCCAGGCCAGCGCCAAGGACCGGGCCGAAAACCTCATGATCGTCGACCTGATGCGCAACGACCTGTCGCGCGTCGCCGACCCCGGCTCGGTCGCCGTCGAGCGGCTGTTCGAGATCGAGAGCCACCCGACGGTGCACCACCTCGTCTCGACCGTGACCGGCGCGGCCCGGGCCGGGACGGGCGTCGCCGACCTGCTGGCCGCGACCTTCCCGCCGGGCTCGATCACCGGCGCGCCCAAGCATCAGGCCATGAAGGTCATCGCCGCCCACGAGCCGCCGCGCGGCCCCTGGTGCGGCAGCCTGTTCCACATCGGCGATGACGGCGGCCTGACCGCCTCGGTCCTGATCCGGACGGCGTCGTTCGAGCGGATCGAGGGGCGCTGGCGCTTCCGGACCCTGGCCGGCGCGGGCATCGTCGCCGACAGCGACCCGGCGTCGGAACTGGCCGAGACCGAGGTCAAGATCCTCGCCCTGCGCGAGGCCCTGACCGGGCCCTAGCAGTCGTCGCAGGTCGTCTTGTCCGCCGTCCGCGGCCGCAGATAATAGGTGTGCGAAAACCGCGTCAGCCCGGGCATCAGATAGTCGGCGGCGGAATCGTAATCGTAGGTGACCTCCGCCACGATCACGCTCTCGCCCTCCTCGACCAGGTCTTGCGGCAAGGTCATCGTCGAGGCCACCGCGCGCGGGGTCATGCCGTCGCCGCGGCTCCAGTCGACCGTGTCCGTCCCGCCGGTGCGGGTGACGCTCGACACCCGCTGGTGCAGGGTCGCGGTCGGAAAGGGCTTCATGATCAGCCCGCCGATATCGAAGATGTCGTCGATGGTCGCCGCCGCGACCGTCTCTTCCTGGGCGATGAGATCGGCGACCATGGCCGAGACGTGTCCCATCCGCTTCTGCGCCATGAAGCCCTGACAGAACTCGGTCATGCCCATGTAGAAGGCGATCAGCACGGGCGCGAGCATGGCGAATTCGATCGCCGAGACGCCGCGCTCGTCGCCGGTCAGCCGCCTGATCAGACTGCGGCGCTTCATCCGGCCGGCTCGTTGCGGAAGGCGGTGGTGGCGGTCAGCATGGCCGTCCGGTCGCCCACGTTCGACAGCCCCTGCGACAGGAAGGTGGTCAGCAGCGGGTGCTCGTACCAGACGCGCACCAGGATCAGATCGCCGGGATTGCCGTTGGCGTAGGTCAGGCCGCTGGGATCGAAGCCCTCTCCGGCCAGCGGGTCCGGCGGCGTCGTATTGAACTGCGGAATGACCCGCACATCGATCGTCGCCTTGTTCTCGCAGTCGCCGGCGAAGATGCTCATCCGGCTGCACAGCTGGGTCTTGAACTGGGCGGCGGTCATGCCCTGGGCGCTGGCCTGGCCGGTCCGCACCAGGCGGCCGGTGCCGATGGCTGCGTTCTCCAGCACGGAATCGAGGGTGAAGATCAGCGCCACCTCGAGGATGGCGAAGATCATGACGCAGAAGGGCAGAACCACCATGCCGAACTCGACGGCGGCCGAACCGTCGCGGTTGCGCAGCAGGCCGCCCAGAAAGCGGCGACCTCCAGACATCCAGCGGCGGCGAGGGGCGGTCATGCGCTCTATTCAGCGGCGGCGGCGGGGCCGCTGGTCCCCCGCACGGAAGGCGAGCAGGATGCGGCGCAGGCCATCTCGGTCGCCTGGGCGCCGCGCCACATCCGGACCCGTCCGGCGCCGTCGCCGGCCGTGACGACGACCTGGCTCTGGAACACGGTGCGGCCGATCGGATCCACCGCGACCACCTCGGTGACGCCGTAGCCCTTGCCGGTGATGTAAAGCGTATTGGCGTCGACCACGGTGACGTCGGCGATCTCCGGATTGCCGACGATGACCGAACCGGCCGGACCGCGCAGCTGGATGCGCTGGGCCTGGTCGATCTCGACGCTGATGCGGCCGGATTGTGCGACCGCGTGGCCGGGGCCGCCCAGCAGGGCGGTCGCGCCGAGGGCGAGGAGCAGGCGGTGGAAGCGGGTCATGGCGACGGTGTCCATAGAGCGAGCGCGCGCGGGAGCGTGACGAAGAACCTGCCGTCGAAACCTCAATAAAGTTTGAAACCCGCGCCGGAATACCGGCCAGGTCCAGCGAGGGCCGGTAGAGGAGGAGGTCGCGGCGGTCCGGTCCGGCGGAATTTACAGTAAATCTTCTGGTAACCACGCCCGGCGACCGGGCCTTAACCGATATGGGCGATAACGACGGTGCGTTTTGGGGGTCAAGCGGGCTACCGGCTCCCCCCCCGCGTTCAGTAGCTCGCTTCCTCGTCTGCAAAGGAACTATGACCATGAAGAAGTTCATTTCGAAGTTCATGTCCGATGAGTCGGGCGCCACGGCCATCGAATATGGCCTGATCGCCGCCCTCATCGCCGTCGTGATCATCGCGGCCGTCACTGCCCTGGGCACCAACATCTCGACCCAGTTCAACAAGGTCGCCACCGCCATCGGCGCCACCTAAGCGTCGCAAGCGTCTTGAACCAGGCGAGGGCCGGAGCGGAAACGCTCCGGCCCTTTGCTTTTGCGCGTTCCGGAAACGCCGCCTTAAAGGTCGATCGGACAGGCTGTGCGCATGGAAGTCCTGCAACTGATCCTGCTCGCCATCCTTCCCGCCCTGGTGATCGTCGCCGGGCTGAAGGATCTGACGTCGATGAAAATCCCGAATTGGATCTCCGGCCTTCTGATCCTCGCCTTTTTTCCCACCGCCCTGCTGCTCGGCCTCGCGCCGACGGCGATCGCGATCCACATGGGGATCGCCGTCGCGGCC
>NZ_JAVHLH010000208.1:3054-4858 GCF_031082345.1 Brevundimonas sp.
CGCCTGGCAGGGCGGCTGGTTGGGATTGGGCGTGGCCTTGCTGGGGCTCTTGCTGGGGGCCGGCCTGTTCCTGCTGCCGTTTCTGGGGGACGCGGTGGGCGGCGGCGACGTCAAGCTGATGGCGGCCGCCAGCCTTTGGCTGGGACTGTCCGGCTCCGGCGTCTTCGTTCTCGCGACCGCCGTGATCGGCGGCGTGTTCTCGCTGGCCCTGCTCGTCAGCCGGGCCTGGCTCCAGCCTTGGGTCGGGGCCAGTCCCGGGTGGCTCGTCCAGCTTATGGAGCCGAAGGGGCACATCCCCTATGGCGTCGCCATCGCCGCCGGCGCCCTGGTCGCCTGGCCGGCCTCGCCGCTGATGCTCGCCTTCCTCGCCGGCTAGGAATCGGGCGAGGCGAATCCGTGCGTTAGCACTTAGGCCCACGTTAACCCGCACCCGCCATGTTCGTTAACGGTAGGGGGGCGAAGGACCAATCCAGGGGTCCAGCCGGCCCTGTCGGAGACAGTCGATGAAGCCTGCCCGTATCATCGTGATCTGCGTCGCCGCCGTGGCCGCCATCGGGCTGGCCCTGGTCGTCCGCGCCATGGGATCGTCATCGAAAGAACCGGCCGCCGTCGCCATCGCCGCCCCGGTAGAGGCGCGCCCGATGGCCAGGATACTGGTCGCCGCCAAGGATCTGCAGCCGGGCCGGCGACTCGACGAGTCCGACCTCGACTGGAAGGAATGGCCGGTCGACCAGGTCAATCCGGCCTTCATCACCGACGGCTCCAGGCCGGCCCCGTCCGCCGCGGCGGAGGAGGAGTCGAAGCCCGCGGGGGCCGTCGCCGCGGTGACCCGCGCCGCGACCGACCTCGCCACCGGCGGGGCCAAGGCGGACTATGTCGGCTCGGTGGTGCGCGAACCCATTCTGGCCGGCGAGCCCATCGTGTTGCGCAAGATAGTCCGCGCCGGAGACAGCGGCTACATGGCCGCCTACCTCGAGCCGGGCATGCGCGCCATGGCCATCCGCGTCACTGTCGAGACCGCCGCCGGCGGCTTCATCCTTCCGGGCGACCGGGTCGATGTGGTGCTGACCCGCGAGACCAACCTCGGCAACCTCGGCGCCTCCGAGGGCGACCGGTCGAAATTCACTTCGGCGACGGTCATGCAGAACATCAAGGTCCTGGCCATCGACCAGTCGACCCGCGCCGGCGACGATGAGCAGACCGTGATCGGCGCGACAGCCACCCTCGAGGTCGGTCCGCGCGACGCCGAAGCGCTCGCCCTCGCCAAGTCGGAAGGCGAACTGAGCCTGATCCTGCGTTCCTACGCCGACACCGGCGGCCCGTCGGGCCGCGTGTCCGCGGGGCCGCGCCAATCCTCCGCCGTCCGCGTCTATCGCGGCGGCGCGCCTGAAGTGGTGGTCGTCCAATGAAGCGCCCCGTGATGCGTCTCGCCACCCTCGCCATGGCCGGTCTGCTGGTCGTCGCGCTGCCGGCCCCCTCCGCCGTGCAGGCCCAGACCCGCGCCGCCGTGTCGATGGGCGCGCAGTCGCAGCTGATCAGCCTGCCGCGAGGCTCGTCGATGGCTGTCGACCTTCCCGCCGACGCCCGCGACGTGATCGTGCCCAATCCCCTGGTGGCCGAGGCCATGCTGCACTCGCCCCGCCGCATAACCATCATCGGCCTTGCCCCGGGCGAGACCGACGCGGTCGTGCTCGACAACGCCGGCCGCACCATCCTGTCGCTGCGCATCCGCGTCGACGCCGGCGTGTCCGCCCTGCAGGACACCCTCAGCCGGATCATGCCGGGCGCGAACGTTCGCGCCGAG
>NZ_JAVHLH010000209.1 GCF_031082345.1 Brevundimonas sp.
CCCCTCATCCGGGCCTCCGGCCCACCTTCTCCCCCGAGGGGAGAAGGATCAGAAGGGCGGCCTAGCCCGCCCTCGCCCTGGCCATCTCCCCCGCCAGCCGGATCGCCGCGATCACGCTGTCCGCCCGCGCCACGCCCTTGCCGGCGATGTCGAAGCCGGTGCCGTGATCGGGCGAGGTGCGCACCACCGGCAGGCCGAGGGTCGCATTGACCCCGCCCCAGAAGTCCAGCGTCTTGACCGGGATCAGGGCCTGGTCGTGGTACAGGCACAGCACGGCGTCGTAGCCGGCGCGGGCCTCGTCGTGGAACAGGGTGTCGGCGGGCAGGGGGTCGGTGATCGCGATCCCCTCGTTGCGTAGCGCCGCGGCCGCGGGGGCCAGCACCTCGATCTCCTCCAGCCCCAGGGCGCCGCCCTCGCCGGCGTGCGGGTTCAGCGCCGCCAGCGCCAGCCGGGGTCGGGCGATGCCGAAATCGCGCTTCATCGACTCATGGACGACGCGGGCGGTGCGCATGACGCGCTCGGCGGTGACCAGTTCCGGCACCTCGGCCAGAGGCGAATGGATGGTCACCAGACAGGCGCGCAGGTCTTTCGCGGTCAGCATCATCACCGGTCCGCGCACGCCCGGGAAGGGTGCGTCGGCGGTCAGTTCGGCGATGAACTCCGTGTGGCCGGGGAAGCGGAAGCCGGCGGCGTACAGCGGCGCCTTGGCGATCGGGGCGGTGACCAGGCCCGCGACCTCGCCGGCGAGGGCCAGGCTGACCGCCTGTTCGATCCAGTCGGCCACCGCTCCGGCGTTGGCGGCCTCGGGGCGGCCCGGCGTGACCGGGGCGGGCAGGGGCGAGTCGAGCACCGGCACGGCGCGGGGGAACGCCTGGCCGGCGTCGGCCGGAGCCGTGATCGCCTGCACGGGCACGCCCTGGGCGCGCATCAGGGCCGCGTCGCCGACGACGGCGAAGGGCCGCCCCCCGTCCTTCAGGGCCCGCCAGGCGGCGGCGATGATCTCGGGTCCCACGCCCGCCGGCTCGCCCATGGTCAGGGCCAGCGGCGGGGCCGGGGTCACTGCTTGAACTCGATCAGGGCGTCCTCGCGCAGGTCGCGCATGTAGCGGCGGGCGAGGGTGGCGAGGTTCTGGCGGAACAGCTGGTTTTCGACCACGCGTTCGTCGGGCGCCTCGGCCCCGCCGACGCGGCGGCCGCAGACGCCGACCAGATGCAGGCCCAGCGGCGTGCGGATAGGGGTGCTGACCGAGCCGACCGCGGCCGAGCGCGCCACCTGCTGGAATTGCGGGGCCAGGTTCTGCACGTCGGCCTCGCCGAGATCGGCGCCGAGCAGGCCCTGCTCCGAGGTCGCCCGTTGCAGCATGGTGTCGCAGGTCAGCTGCGGCTGGAGGGCCTGCAGCCGCTGCGTCGCCGCCGCCACCTCGGCCTCGCTCGCCGTCTCCGGCAGTTCGATCATCACCTGCTTCAGCTGCACCAGGCTCGCCGCCGCCCCGTCCCGCTTGTCCCGCATGTAGATGATATACACCCCCCCCTCGACCGGAATCGGCCGGGAAAGCTGCCCGATTTCAAGCTGATCCATCGCCGCCTGAAGGGTGGGATTGACGGTGCCGGCCACGATCCAGCCGGCGTCGCCCCCGCGCGCCGCCGAGGGGGCGGCCGAGAATTGCTGCGCCACGTTCTGGAAGGGCGCGCCCTGCACCATCTGCTGGACCAGCTGAGTGGCGCCGTTGATCGCCGCCTGCTGACCGCCGACCCTGGCGGCTTCGATGTAGATCTCGCCGATCAGATACTGCTTCTTGGACGCGGCCTCGGACATCTGCCGCATGGCGGCGTCGATCGCCCCCTGGCTGACCCGGGCCCGGGTCTGGAAACGCCCGCCGACCAGCCGCTGCCAACCGATCTGGGTCCGCAGCTGGTTGCGCAGCGTCTGCGGGCGAATGCCCCCCGCCTCGAGGAAGGACAGATAGGCCTCGCCCGTCACCCCGACTTCCTGGGCCATGGCGGCCACTTCCTGGTCCACCTCTTCGTCGGAGACCGTGAGGGTTTCGTAGTTCGCCAGCTCCTGAATCTGCAGGCGCTCGTCGATCAGGGCGTTCAGGGCTTCCTGCTGAATGGCCGGAATATTCTCCGGCGTCGGCTGGACCTGGGTCATGGCGATCAGCAGCAGCATGCGCTGGCGCAGATCAAATCCGGTGATGACGCTGTCGTTGACGGTGGCGAGAACGCCATCCGCCATCTGGAACTGCGGCGTGGCGGGCGGCGCGGCGGGCGGAACCTGTCCGGCCGCAGGGTTCAGCGTGCCCGCCGCCGCAGGTTCCTGCGGCGGGGTCTGGGCCACGGCCGTTCCGGCCAGGAGGGCGGCGATCGCCACGCCCGTCAAGTAACGCTGAAAACGCATGTCAGTCCTGGTTCCTCAAGCGGCGCCGTCGGTTCGAGCCCGGTTCTGGCGACCAGTGCATAACCGAATTCGCACGGCGGCCGACGCCCATCGCCCCGTCAATATCCTGTACCGCCGAAAGTGGCGAGGGTTAGGCGCACATAAGGGCCTTCCGAGGGGCCGGAGGGCCTTACGCTGGTGTTGTCCCGTCGCCAGCCCAGTTCGAACCGGAAACAATCATCGTCGAACAGAAGGCCGATTTCGGACTGGACCAGATAGCCGGGATCGACCTGCCCGGGGCGGGGCGTTCGCTCGAGGTCGGCGATGCCGGCGAAGGCCACGCCCCAGTTTCCGTACACGAATTGCTGTCCTGAAACCTGCAGGAATTCGTAGTTGCGGTTGTTGGGTCCGGCCAAGGGGTTGGAGCGGTCGAGGATGTAGCTGACGGTCGCCAGGTTCCGGCGGCCCCACCGGCCGTCCACGGCGATCTCGGCGCGCCGCACATTGCCGCTGGAATCGATCGTCGCGTGGCCCCACCCGCGGATGCGGTCCGACGGCGAGAAGTCGCCCTGGACGACCCAGTCGGAGGTATCGGCGGCCAGGCCGGAGGGGTCGTAGAGGTCGGCCGGGGAATCCGGCACGGGGATGAGGAAGGCGGGTTCCTCGTCCGACCGGAAGCTGCGGCCGATGAACAGGCTGGCCTGGCGACTGTCGTCCCAACGCACCGTGGTCCGCGCGCCGGTCGTGAGGCGCAGACCGCCTTCGTAGAGGTCGTAACCCGGGAAACGGTCGACCCGGAACAGCGAGCTTTCGTCCAGCTCGATCGTGGCGCTGTCTTCATTGGGAATGCGCGGGTCGAGGTCGGGATCGGTCGAGATCGACAGCTGCGCCATCGGCTCGATGATCACATCCGCGGTCCCGAAGCGGCGGATCAGGGGATAGCGGACGTCGACGCCGGCGGTGGCGCGCCCGCGGCCGATGGAGTCGGCATCCACGCCCAGGGCCGGCGGCAGATCCGCCACCGAATAGTGATCGGCCCGCAGATCGACGAACGGCTCCCAGCGCACGCCGATCGGCGAGATCATCGTCGTGCGCCAATCCGCCTGGGCCGAGACGCGGCGGCTGTCCACGCCGGGCAGGCCGAGGGCCGGCGGCGCCGGGACGACGGGCCTCAACACCGGGCTGCCGACATAGTCGTCGCGGGAGAGCGACACCGCGGATCCCCGCAGCCGTAGCCGTCCCCCCAGGACCGGGCCGTCAGGCTCCCATCGCGCCTCGACCAGTGGGGCGACGACCGGCAGGGCGCCGTCGCTCTCGAACTTGTTCAGGGCGGGCGTGACCGGATCGAACCGGGTGACGCGGAGGCTCTGCAGGGTGAAGGCGGCGACCGAGACATACGACCGGTCGGTCTGGTGCTCGGCGTAGATCTGGCTGATCAGCCGGCGCTGGTCGCCATAGTAGAGCCCGTTGTCCTGATAGGGATCGCGCACGTCATAGCGGTCGAACAGCGTCTTGTCCGAGGTCCGTTCCGCCGTGAATCCCCAACGCCAGGGGCCGTCCGGATCGAAGCGGCCATGACCGAGGAAATAGCTCCGGCTGGTGCGATCCCCGAATTTGACGTTGCTCTCCGCGTCGCCGTCGTCGTCCAGATCGAAGTCGCCGAAGTTGCGCTCGTAGGTGTAGCCGCCGCGCAGTACGACCGTGCCGTCACCGAACCGGCGACGCCACTGCAGGTTCAGCAGCGGCGCGACGCGGCTGTTGATCTGCGGGCTGAGCAGCCAGTCTTCCGACGGCGACACGACCCACAGGTAGGGAACCTCCAGGCTGAAGCCGCGCCCCTCATCGTAGCTGGGGGCGGGGACGAGGAAACCCGACGCCCGTTCGACCGTCGGATCGGGGTGGGCGAAATACGGCAGGTAGAAGAGCGGAACGCCGCCGACCCTGAACACCGCGTTTCGGTACAGCACGGCGCGCAGCGCTTCGTCCTGGACCACCTTCTCCGCCTGGATGGCGATGCTGGGTTCCCTGGGGTTTCCCTCGGCGTCGCAGATGGGGCAGGGCGTGAACAGGGCGTAGTTCAGCTCGTTGACGTTTTCGCTGCGCCGCACGGCCGTGGCCGCCATCAGGCTGGCCCCGTTGCGGAAACGGGTGGCGAAATCGACAGCGACGCCCGCCCTCAGGTCGGAATCGAGCTCCAGGTGGCTGGCGAAAACGACATTGCCCTCTGGATCGACGAACTCGACACGGTCATCGGCCGTCGCCACGCCGAGGTTGAGGTTGTAGGTCAGGCGTCCGGCGCGCAGCGTCGTGTTGCGGAAGCGGGCCAGGACGCGCTCCGTTTCGCCGGTGGCGGAGATCACGTCGCCGTCGCGCGCCGCCGTGTCAGCCTCCAAGTAGACGCCGTCCGCGGTCAGGCCGTCCGGACCGGGCTGGGTCGCGGGCGTCGCCGCCGGTG
>NZ_JAVHLH010000020.1 GCF_031082345.1 Brevundimonas sp.
GGGCTCGCGGCGTGCGGCCGCGAGGCCCGCCGCCATGGCGATGACCGCCGCCGTCCTAGCCCATCCGTAGCGCATACCCAGCCTCTTCCAGTCCGTGCCTGATTTCTTCGGCGTGCGCCTCGCCGCGGGTCTCGACCATGATGTCGAACTCCGCGCCCTTGGCCGGCACGTCCAGCGCCAGCCGGTTGTGCACCACGTCGATGATATTGCCGCCGAGGCCGCCGATGACGGCGCTCATCTTGGACAGCATGCCCGGGCGGTCGTCGCCGAGGATGCGGTAGACGATCAGCCGCTTCTCGCGCACCAACTCGCGATTCAGGACCACGGCCAGCATGCGCGAATCGATATTGCCGCCGGTCAGTTCGATGCCGACCTTCAGCCCGCGGAACTTGTCGGGGTAGGCCAGCATCGCCGCCAGGCCGCCGGCCCCGGCGCCCTCCGCGACCGTCTTCTCCAGGGTGGCGAGAAAGGCGACGCCCTTTTCGAAATCGGCCTCGTCGACGACCAGCACCTCCTCGACCAGCGGGTCGGCCATGGCGAACGGGATCTCGCCGACCGCCTTGATGGCGATGCCCTCGGCGATGGTCTGGCCGCCGCATTTCGGGGTCTCGCCCCGGCGCTTCGCCGAGAAGGAGGGGTACATGGCCGCCTCCACGCCGAAGATGCGGATCGACGGCTTCAGGGCCTTGGCCGCGATGGCTGAGCCGGCGATCAGGCCGCCGCCGCCGATCGGGATGATCAGCACGTCCAGATCGGGCGCGTCCTCCATGAACTCGAGGCCGCAGACGCCCTGGCCGGCCACGATGCCCTCATCGTCGAAGGCCGAAACGAAGACGAAGCCCTCCTCGTCGCGCAGGCGGTGGGCTTCCTCGGTCGAGCCGGTGAAATCCAGCCCCTTGATCACGACGGTCGCGCCATGCGCCCGGGTGCCGTCCGCCTTGGTGAAGGGCGTGCCCTCGGGCATGACGATGGTCACGGGGATCCCCAGCCGGGCGCCGTGATACGCCAGGGCCTGGGCGTGGTTGCCGGCGCTGGCCGCGACCACGCCCCGCCTGCGCTCGTCGGGCGTCAGTTGCAGCAGCCGGTTCAGCGCGCCGCGCTCCTTGAAGCTGCCGGTGAAGTGCAGGTTGTCGAACTTGATCCACACCTCGGCGCCGGTCAGCTGCGACAGCTTGCGGGAATAGCGCACGGGGGTGCGGTCGACCTGACCGGCGATCCGCTCCCGCGCCGCCAGAATGTCGTCAAACGTGACTGTCATGGGCTTTCCTATACCCGGTCTGCGCCGGGTTGCCGCGAGGTTTTGGACCACCGCCCGGAGCGTCGCAACCTTGACCTTGCCGCAGCGTTCAGGGTCTCATCCCGATGTTCGCGCCGCACCGTGACGGAGAGAGCCCATGGCCGCCCAGACGACCTTTCGCAAACCCATCCTTCCGCTGATCGCGGTCCTGGCGTTCGGCGGCGCCCTCGCCGCCTGCGAAACCGTCCCCATGGACCGCGGCTTTGGTCCGGGGCCGCGTTCCGGCCCGGGGCCGGCGGTGTTCCGCGCCGACGACTTCGCCTGGTCGACCGCCTCGGGAAGCGCCTCGATCGATGGCCGGATCGACTATCGCCGCAACGGACGGGTCTTCGACTGCACCGGCTCCATCGGATTGACGCCGGACACGCCCTATACCCGCGCCCGCTTCCGCACCCTGTACGGTTCGACCGACCGGGCGGCCGTGCCGGAAACCATCGTCCGCGCCCGGACCGTCGCCGACCCCAGCGTCGACTATCGCTCCTATGTCCGCTCGACCACCTGTGAGAACGGTCGCTTCACCTTCTCCGGCCTGCCTGCCGGGGGCTGGTTCATCATCGCCCCGGTCAGCGCGGGCGGCGAAGAACGCGTCGTTCTGATGCGCCATGTCGTCACCCGCGGCGGTCGCGTCTCCGTCACCCTGTAGCGTTCGTCCGTTCGTCTTTCCGGCCGCGTACCGGGCCGCTCTGGAGGATTAGCCATGCGTCGCCCGTTTCCGACCCGGACCGCCCTGATCCTCGCCGCCGCATGCGCGCTGGCGGCCGCGCCGGCGGCGGCCCAGTCATGGGGACACAACAGCGGGCAGGGCTATCATCGCGGCGGCTCGGACTGGGCGCCCTCCGCCTTCGACTGGCGCAGCCAGGTCGACCGGCCGGGCGACTATCGCTGCGACGCCTTCTGGGACGCCAACCGCACCGACTGCGGGGCCCGCTGGCGCGACCAGCGCCACCGGGTGAGTCGGCAGGCGAGGAGCGACTACCGCGCCCTGGCGGGCTACGCCCGCAACGACGGACGTTACGGCCGCGCCTACGACTCCGGCCATGGCGACCGGTATCAGACCCGGAGGCGGGGCTACGGTCATGGCTACGGCCACGGCTACGGCCAGGATCGCGGGCCGGCGACGGCGTACCACGGCGCCTATGGGCGGCCTGATCTCGTCTATTCGAGCGGCGGCTACGGAGGATACGGCGGTCCAGCCTATGGCGGCGGGCGCGATCCGGGTCGGGTCGACTGGTGCCGGGCGACCTATCGCTCCTATGACGCGCGCAGCGGCTACTACCGCGCCTGGAGCGGCCGTCTGATCTTCTGCGGCTGAGCCGAACCGCCGGAAAAGAGCCTCATCCGATCACGGATCGGTGGATGAGCGGCGTTCGCCATCGTTTCGCCTTGTCCGCACCGCTTCGCTCCTTCTGACCCGCAAGGGGTGGTGGATCAGGGAGCGCGTTCATGTCCCAGCATAATATTTCCGGCTCGGAAGTCTTCGGGCCCAAGCCCGGCGTCATGGTCCGGTCGGTCAAGACGAGCGGACTGCGGCGTCAGCGCGCCGCCCGCACATGGGCGGCCTTTATCGCGGGCGCGGTCGTGGCTGTCGCCGCCGGCGCGGTCGCCATGGCGGCGATCTTCGGCCCGACCCTCTTTGGGTAGGGGCTAACGCTCGCGACGCGGTCGCTCGCTGCTTGAGCCTGCGCGTGGAAACGCGCCCCGACATCAGGCCAGCCAGACCATCCGGCGGGTCTCTGCATCAGCGCCCCGCGCGCGGCTGAATCCCTTGCGCACCTCGCCCGTGTAGAGGAAGCCCGCCTTTTCCAGCACGCGCCCCGACGCGGGGTTGTCGATGAAATGCCCCGCCACCATCGCCCGGCGACGCCAGCGCCGTGAGGCCCAGACGAGCGCGCCTTCCAGCGCCTCGGTCGCATAGCCCCGGCCCCAGAAGGGCCGCCCGATCCAGTAGCCGACCTCGGGGGCCGGATCGCTGTCCTCGAACAGGCCGATGACCCCGACCGGTCCGTGGTCTTCATGCTCGATCACAAAGGTCACCGCCCGTGCGGGATCCTGCCCGGCGACGGCCAGCACGAACGCCTCGGCGTCCCCGGCCGTATAGGGATGCGGCATGCGCAGGGTCATGCGGGCGATATCCGGATCGTTGGCGAGGGCCGCCAGCCGGCTGACGTCCTGGCCGCCCGGCGCGCGCAGGGCCAGGCGTCGCGTCTCGACGACAGGGGAGGGTTCGATCACGCACATGAGACGGCCTCGGTCTTCACGCCGCCTCCTTGGAGGGCTCGGACGGCTTCGAGGCGGGGAAACGAAAACGGGGAGCCTGGTGATCCAGACTCCCCGCGGAAATATTTCCCTTGGTCCGGATCGCGGCTCTTGAGCCTTGCGCGATCCGGGAGATGGTCCGTTCGCGCTACTCGGCGGCCATGGCCATGGTGTCGGTGGCCGGAAGGATCGACACGTAGCAACGGCCGTTCGCCTTCTTGGTGAACTTCACGGCGCCGTGCACGGTGGCGAACAGGGTGTGGTCGCGGCCGAGGCCGACGTTCTCACCCGGGTGGAAGGTGGTGCCGCGCTGGCGCACGAGGATGTTGCCGGCCAGCACGCGCTCGCCGCCGAACTTCTTCACGCCGAGGCGTTTCGACTCGGAGTCGCGACCGTTACGCGACGAACCACCGGATTTCTTGTGAGCCATAGGTCTGCTCCCGTTCTCGTCTGAAAATTACGCTTCGTCGCCGGCCTTGTCCGCCTTCTTGGCGGGGGCCTTCTTGGCGGGAGCAGCTTTGGTTTCGGTCTTCTCGGCCTTGGCGGCGGCGGCTTTCGGAGCCGCGGCCTTCTTGGCCGGAGCGGCCTTGGCGGGCTTTTCGGCGGCCGGGGCGGCTTCAGCCTTGGCGGGCTTCGGCGCGGCGGCCTTCTTGGCCGGCTTGGCTTCGGTCTCTTCGACGCGCGGGGCCAGGCCGCGGGCGCGCAGGTTCATCTCGGCCTTGGTCATCAGCGACGCTTCGCCGTCCCACTTGGCCTTCTCGCCGGCGCCTTCGATGCCGGTGATGCGCAGAACCGATTCCATCTGGCGATGGCCGTTGGTGCGGCGATAGCCCTGACGGCGGATCTTCTTGAAGATCTTGATCTTCTCGCCCTTGCGGGTTTCGACCAGCGTCGCGGCGACGGTCGCGCCGGCGATCATCGGGGCGCCCAGGGTGATGCCCTTGTCGCCGCCCAGCATCAGCACGTCGCCGAACGACACGCTGGAGCCGGCCTCGCCGTCGAGCTTCTCGACCACGATGACGTCGCCCGGTTGAACCCGGTACTGTTTGCCGCCGGTCTTGATCACCGCGTACATGTTGAAGCCTCAGCGTAACGCAAAAAGAATAAGCCCGACGGGGGTCCCCCTCGGGCGAAGAGCGGCGACATATACGGAAGGGGCCTCCGGAGTCAACGCGAAACCGGGCCCTGCGGGGCTTTTCCGGGCCGGGCCGGGATTTGCGGGGCGGCCTTGTTTGCGCCCCGGTCGGTCCGGGGTTAGGGTCGGCTAACAACGTTGTCGAGAGCGGCGCGCGGCAGGGCCGGGGCGCCGGTCCCTCGAGGGGGTTATGATGACCATCCGGACGGGTTTTCGGGTTGCAGGAGACAGGTTCTTGTCGGCCGAGCGGTTGTTCGGCGACGACGCGGGACCGATCGCAGACGGCGGCTCCTTCGGCCGCGGCGACCTGCTTCAGGACGACGTCGACGGCGCGCCTGGCGCCGAAGCCCGCGACACCCCGCCGATCACCGAGATCCTGCGCGGCTCCGATCTGGACGCCCTGCTCCATGGAATGACCGGCGGCGAGTTCCTGTATGGCGGCTGGGCCGATGAACTCCCGATCAGCCACATGGGCAGGGATCTCCTGCGAGAGACAGACTTGCTGTTCCCGGGCGACGACGCCGAAACGCCCCTCGTTCTGCCCCCCGTGCCCGATGGGAGCTTCCTGACCAAGGACGCGGACATCGCCCAGGTGCTGCCGGGGGTCACGGCGGACGAGTTCCTGCTGTCGAAGGACGTCGATCTCCCGCTGGTATTGCCGGGCGACGACGACGGCTTCATCGGCGTCCTGGACCAGGGCGACAATCCGGAAGGACTGTCCGGCTCCCCGAACCATATGCTGACGCTCGATCCGGACGGCGGTTTCGTCGTCGGGACCGACGACTTCGGCCGGTTGCACGATCACGACGGCTGGCTGTTCTGACGGGGCGGACCGGTTTCCCGAATTCCCCGCTCGACTGTTATAAAGTAACACGCTACAGGGGCCGGGATGACGCCGCCCGCCCTCGATCAGACGATGCTCCTGTCCATGCTGGGCGCCGGTTTCGCCACCGCCTTCCTGCATGCGGCCCTTCCCACCCATTGGCTGCCCTTCGTTCTCGTCGGCCGGGCCCAGCGCTGGTCCGTTGAGCGGATTCTGGCCTCCGTCGTGGTCGCCGGCCTGGCCCACGTGGCCGTCACCGCCCTGGTGGGCAGTCTGATCGTGGTGGCCGGACTGGCCCTCGACCAGTGGATCGCCGGCCTGCTGCCGTATCTGTCGGCTGTCCTTCTGTTCGCCTTCGGCGGCTTCTATCTGGTCCGCTCCCTCGTCCGCGGGCCGCAGCTGGCCGACGGGCCGTCCATCGAGGAGTCCGGTCCGGCCGTGTCGCACGCCGCCGCGTTCTGGGCCCTGGTGGCGACGATGGCGATTTCGCCCGGCGAGGTGCTGCTGCCCTTCTATCTGAACCAGGCCCAGGGGGGCGTCGGCGTGCTGGCGGCGCTCACCGTCGTGTTCGCGGCCGGGACGGTGCTGGGCATGGCCCTGTTCACCCTGCTGGCCCGCGCGGGATGGTCGGTGCTCCGGCTCGAGCGCTGGGCTCGGTACGAGGGTGCGGTGCTGGGCCTGGCCCTGATCGCGATCGGCCTTCTCGTCGTCCTGCATCAGCCCTAAAGCTCTGCGGATGGCGCACGACCACGGCCACGCCCACGATCATTCCGGCCACGACCACGGCGGTCATGACCATGCGCACGGCCATCACCACGGCCCTGTCGACACCGGCGACTGGCGCTACGCCGTCGGCCTGATCGTCAACCTGGCCTTCGTCGGGATCGAATTCGGCGCCGGGATCTTCAGCGGCTCCACCGCCCTGATGGCCGACGCCGGGCACAATCTGTCGGATGTGCTGGGCCTGGCCATGGCCGGCGGCGCGGCCTGGCTGGCCCGCCGGGCCAGCGGCTCGCAGAACACCTATGGCTACGGCAAGGCGACCGTGCTGGCCGCCCTCGCCAACGCCCTGCTGCTGATCTTCGCCTGCGGGGCCATCGCCTTCGAGGCGGTGCGCCGTTTGGCCGAACCCGCCCCGGTGATGTCGGGCCTGATCATGGGCGTCGCCGCGGTCGGCTTCGTCATCAATCTCGGCACGGCCCTGCTGTTCATGCGCGACCAGCACAGCGACCTGAACGCCCGCGGCGCCTATCTGCACATGATGGCCGACGCCGCCGTCTCGATCGGCGTGGTCATCGCCGGGGCGGTGATCATGGTCTCCGGCTGGTCGATCATCGACCCGCTCGTCAGCATCGTGATCGTCGCGGTGATCCTGTGGGGCACCTGGGGTCTGCTGAAGGATTCAGTCAATCTGGCGCTCGACGCGGCGCCGCGCGGCGTCGATGTCGCGGCCATCCGCGCCGCCTTCCTCGCCCTTCCGGGGGTCAGCGCCGTGCACGACCTGCACGTCTGGGGCCTGTCGACGACCGATACGGCCCTGACTGCCCACCTGGTCCACGACCGGCCCGATCCGGCGGCCCTGCTGGCCGAGGCGCAGGCCATGGCCCGCGTCCGCTTCGCCATCCGCCACACCACCCTGCAGCTGGAAGCCGGCGCCCTGCCGGATTGTCCGGACTGCTGACCGCCTCAGTCCGCCGGCGGCAGGATCAGGCGATGGCCGGGGTAGTCGATCGTCACCATCCCCTGCGACCAGAACAGGGCGTTGCCGACGAAGCCCACCGCCTCCGGCCGGGCGAAATAGCCCTGGGCCGGCTGCACGATCAGGCGCGGCTCGTCCCACGCCAGCGGTCCGATCTCCAGCCGGCCGCCCGCGTGAACCGGCAGGCTCACCTGACCGCCCGTGCCGCTGCCGCCCAGGGTGGCGATCGGGGCCGTCTCCGGCCGCTCGCCGCGCACCTGCGCCCACTGGCCTTGGCTGAGGTTGATCCAGACGTGCGGATCCTCGAACAGCCCGGCCCCGGAATCGTAACGCAGCGGCAGGGCCTCGCCGTCGATCACCGCCTCCAGCCGCAATATGCCGTTGTCGTCGGTGGTGGGGACGACCCGCCCGCACCCGCCCGCCCGCGCGCTCGCCTGCGACGGGGACGCGATGGCGATCCGCCCGCGGGCGAAGTCCAGCGTCACCACCAGCCCGGCGAGGGCGTCCGAGCCCAATATGCCCACCGCCGGCTCGCCGCCCGGCCCCTGCAGGCCGCTGAGGTCAGACGTGGTCGGCTCGATTGTCGGCAGGGCGAGATCGCCCAGTCTCAGGTCCTCGACCCGGGTCCCGCCGGCCTCGATCACGCCGGCCGTGCCCTCGACCCGGCTCCCCGCCAGCGCCGGCAGGCCGGACCGCGCGGCGAAGCCGGCGTCGAGCGCCGAGCGATTGGCCCCGGTGTCCAGCAGCAGCCACACCGGCTCGCCGTCCGGTCCGATCCGCGCCCGGACGAACCCTACGTGGGCCGAATAGCCCGACTCGACCACATTGGCGGTGCGAAGCGTTTCGAAGGCGGCGTCGCAGGCCGGGTCGGCGGCCAGCAGGGACAGGGCGAGGCTGATCAGCATGGGGGCTCCCTTGTTGGGCCCGGACTCCAGCCCCGCTTCACCCGCTCCGCAAGTTAAGTCTCTTTCATCTCGCGCCCGGGCTGACTATCTCAGCCGCCGAAAGGCCTTCCATGACAGACAAGATCCCCGTCACCGTCCTCACCGGCTACCTCGGCGCCGGCAAGACGACCCTGCTGAACCGCATCCTCACCGAGGACCACGGCAAGCGCTACGCCGTCATCGTCAACGAGTTCGGCGAGATCGGCATCGACAACGACCTGGTCGTCGGCGCTGACGAGGACGTGTTCGAGATGAACAACGGCTGCGTCTGCTGCACCGTGCGCGGCGACCTGATCCGCGTCGTGGCCGGCCTGATGAAGCGCCAGCGCCCGGGCAAGCCCGCCTTCGACGCCATCATCGTCGAGACGACCGGCCTCGCTGATCCCGGCCCGGTGGCCCAAACCTTCTTCGTCGACGAGGACGTCAAGGCCAAGACCCAGCTGGACAGCGTTACGGCCCTGGTCGACGCCAAACACGTCATGGCCCGGCTGGACGACAGCAAGGAGGCCCGCGAACAGGTGGCCTTCGCCGACCGCATCATCCTCAACAAGGTCGACCTGGCCTCGGAAGACGAACTGGTCGCCGTCGAGGCGCGGCTGCGCAAGCTCAATCCGCTCGCCCCCATCACCCGCGCCGAGCGGGCTGATGTGCCGCTCGACCAGGTCCTCGGCCTCGGCGGCTTCGACCTCGAGCGCATCCTCGACATCAATCCCGAGTTCGCCAATCCGCCCCATGGCGAGGCCGGCCACGTCCACGACGAGCACTGCGGCCATGACCACCACGGCCACGGCCATCATCACGACCATGCCCATGGCGCGCGCGGTCACGCCCACGAGGACGACATCAAGGGCATCTCCCTGTCGCTCGAGACGCCGATGAACGGGGCCAAATTCACCGCCTGGCTCGATCGTCTCCTGGGCGAGCAGGGCCAGAACATCCTGCGCGCCAAGGGCATCATCGACGTCCAGGGCGAGGATCGCCGCCTCGTCTTCCAGGCCGTGCACATGATCCTCGAGGGCGAGCTGCAGAAGCCCTGGGGCCAGACCGAGCGCCGCTGGTCCCGCGCCGTCTTCATCGGCCGCGACCTCGACGAGGCCGAACTGCGCAAGGGTTTCGAGGCCTGCGCCGCATGACCGGCGCGGTCGATCCGACCCGCGAGGCGATGGCGGCCTTCCGCGACCTGCCGCTCGACCGGCCGATCGCCATGCTCAACCTGCTGCGGTTCCGCGAGCGGGCCGACTACGCCGCGGACGTGGACGCCGCCATCCGCCGCGACGTCGGCGGGGCCGAGGCCTACGCCGCCTACGGCCGCGCCGCCGCGGCGCCGTTCGCGCGCGCCGGCGGCCGCCAGATCTGGCTGGGAACGCCGCGGCTGACGGTGATCGGGCCGGAGACGGAAGCCTGGGACCTCGCCTTCATCGCCGAATATCCGTCGGGCGAGGCCTTCCTCGGCATGCTGCGCGATCCCGAATATCGCGCGGCGGTCGTGCACCGGCAGGCGGCGGTCGCCGATTCCCGCCTGATCCTTTGCGATGCGCGGCGGCCGGGGACGGCGTTCGGAGCCGACGCATGAACCCGCCCCCCAAACCCCTGCCGGTCAGCGGACGCGAGGCGGTGCTGCGCTACGACACGCCGGATTTCGATGTCGTCCAGGCGGGGGATCATGTGCGTTGCGCCGTCTCCGGAAAGCCGATCCCTCTCGAGCGCCTGACCTATTGGAGCGTCGAGCTGCAGGAGGCCTACGCCAACGCCGAACTGATGACCCGCCGCTGGGTCGAGACCCGCCGCGCGACCTGACCGCCGCCGCGCCGTTGACGCGCGGCGCCCGGCCTCTAAACGGAACCCATGAAGACCCAGACCTTCGACGCCCAGGTGACCGCCGCCCTGTTCGACGCGAGCAGCGCGGTGTTCGCGCTCGGCGACGGCTCGGTCCGGTTCGAGGGCGGCGAGTTCAGCGCGGCGCATGACGGCGCCATCCTGTGCGCCGCCGTCCATCCGTCCGGCGACGGCGTGGTCACCGGCGGCGACGACGGCCGCGTGATCTGGCACCGGCGCGGCGAGGCGGGGGTTCTGGCCACCGCCAAGGGCCAGTGGATCGACGCCATCGACGCCTCGGCCGGGAGCGGCCTGATCGCCTTTTCGGCCGGCAAGACCCTGTCGGTGATCGACGCGAAGGACGCCGGCTTCCGCCGCGACTTCCAGCATGAGCGCACCGTCTCCGGCGTGGCCTTCGAGCCAAAGGGCCGGCGCATCGCCACCTCGACCTACGGCGGCGCGGCCCTGTGGTTCGCCCGCATCGCCGACCAGAAGCCGACCTTCCTGAAGTGGGCGGGTTCCCACACCGGCGTGACATGGTCGCCCGACGGCGCCTTCGTGGTCACCGCCATGCAGGACAACCAGCTGCACGGCTGGCGCATCAAGGACCAGAAGAACCTGCGCATGGGCGGCTATCCGTCCAAGGTTCGCTCGATCAGCTTCCTGTCCAATGGCCAGCTGCTGGCCACCTCGGGCGCCCAGGGCGTGGTGCTGTGGCCCTTCATCGGCTCGAACGGACCTATGGGTCGCGAGGCCACCGAGATCGGCTTCGACGAGGGCAGCCTCGTGGCCCTGGTGGCGTCGCAGCCGAAGCATCCGGTGGTGTCCGCCGGCCTGAACGACGGCCGCGTCTGGCTGGCCGATCCGGCCGGGCGGGGACTGAATTTCCTCAAGGCGGAGAAGGGCGCGGCCATCACCGCCCTGGCCATGAGCGCGGACGCCCGCCGTGTCGCCTGGGCCGACGAGGATGGCCAGGCCGGGGTGGCGGACGTCCAGGACTGACCCCCTTGCTCTCGGCCCCAGTCCCGCCCCACCATCGCGGAATGACCGGGCCCGCCATGATCAGAAAGCGACAACGGCCGGTGCTGACGGTCTTTCTGGCCCTCGTCGCGCTCCTCCTCGGCTCGATCATCGTCCACCGTCTGGTCCCGCCGCCGCTGACCTTCCTGATGGTCACCCGATCGCTCGAGGGCGAGGGCCTGTCCTACCGCTGGCGCGGGCTGGACGACATCTCGCCGCGACTGGTCGAGGCGGTGATCGCCTCGGAGGATTCGACCTTCTGCGCCCACCACGGCTTCGACATGAAGGCCATCGAAAAGGCGCTGAAGGCCAATGAGCGCGGCGGGCGCATCCGCGGCGGCTCGACCATCAGCCAGCAGACCGCCAAGAACGTCTATCTGTGGCCGGGCCGCGACTGGATCCGCAAGGGACTGGAGGCCGGCTACACCGTCCTGATCGAGACGCTGTGGGGCAAGCGCCGGATCATGGAGGTCTATCTGAATGTCGCCGAATGGGCCCCCGGCGTCTACGGCGCCGAGGCGGCGGCGCAGCACTGGTTCGGCAAGTCGGCCGCCGATCTCAGCCCGCGCGAGGCGGCGCGGCTGGCGGCCATCCTGCCGTCGCCCCGGCGCTACAACGCCTCCGCCCCCGGCCCCTACGTCCGGCGCCGGGCCTCGCGGGTGCAGGCGGCCATGGGCACGGTGCGCAACGACGGCCTCGCCGGCTGCGTCCTGGATTAACCGTCAAGCTTGACCTGCCGGCTCCGCTGGCTTCCCTTGCGCGCCGACAAGGCGGAGCAACCGCCTGATGAGAAACGCCCGGGAGATCTCCATGAAACGCACCCTGATGACGGCCGCCGCCGCCTGCGCCCTGACCGCCAGCCTCGCGGCCTGCGCCAGCATGGAGGCGAACGCCCAGGCGCCCGCGCCCGCGCCTGACGCCTTCGCCTTCCCGGCCACGCCGGACGGCGCGCGCGCCTTTGTCGAGGACGCCGAGGCGCGGCTGACCGAGCTCAGCGAATATGCGGGCCGCGTCGCCTGGGTGCGCAACACCTACATCACCCACGACACCATGTGGCTCGAGTCCCGGGCCAACGCCGAATACACCGAACTGGGCGTGCAACTGGCGACCGACGCCGCCCGCTTCAACGACGTCCAGGTCGACGCCGCCACCCGCCGCAAGCTGAATATCCTGCGCCAGAGCCTGACCCTGCCGGCGCCCAACCGGCCGGGCGCCGCGACCGAACTGGCCGAGATCGCCACGCGGCTGGACTCGACCTACGCCACCGGTCGGTTCGAGCACGAGGGCGAGCAGATCACCCTGAACCAGGCCGAGGAGATCATCGCCGAGTCCCGCGATCCGGCGGTGACGCGGGCCGTCTACGAAGGCTGGCGGACGGTCTCTCCGGGGATGCGCGACGACTACGCCCGGCTGGTCGAGGTCGCCAATGAGGGCGCGCGCGATCTCGGCTACGCCGACACCGGCGCCATGTGGCGGTCCGGCTACGATATGGATCCGGACGCCTTCGCGGCCGAGACCGATCGTCTGTGGAACCAGGTCCAGCCCTTCTACGAGAATCTGCACTGCTATGTGCGCTCGCGCCTGAACGCGAAATACGGCGACGCGGTCCAGCCCGACACCGGCCCGATCCGCGCCGACCTGCTGGGCAATATGTGGTCGCAGCAGTGGGGCAACATCTACGATGTGGTGGCGCCCGCCAACCTGCCGGACTCCAGCTACGACCTGACCGAACTGCTGGTCGAGGCGGATTACACCCCCGAGAAGATCGCCCGGACCTCGGAGCAGTTCTACACCTCGGTGGGTCTCGCCCCCCTGCCGGAATCCTTCTGGGAGCGTTCGCAGATCGTGCGCCCCGAGGGTCGCGAGGTGGTCTGCCACGCCTCCGCCTGGAACGTCGACAATGTCGAGGACCTGCGCATCAAGATGTGCACGCGGGTCAACGCCGAAGACTTCCAGACCATGCACCACGAGCTGGGGCACAACTACTACCAGCGCGCCTACAACCAGCAGCCCTTCCTGTTCCGCAACGGGGCCAATGACGGCTTCCACGAGGCGATCGGCGACTTTGCGGCCCTCTCGGCCCAGACCCCGACCTACCTGAACCAGATCGGCCTTCTGGACACGATCCCGGGCGAGGAAGAGGACATCCCCTTCCTGCTCAAGACCGCGCTCGACAAGATCGCCTTCCTGCCGTTCGGCCTGATGGTCGACCGCTGGCGCTGGGACGTCCAGTCGGGCAAGACCACGCCGGCTCAGTACAACGACGCCTGGTCGGCCAATATGCTGCGCTATCAGGGCCTCGTGCCGCCCGGACCGCGGCCCGCGGACGCCTTCGACCCGGGCGCCAAATACCACATCCCCGGCAACGTCCCGTACACCCGCTACTTCCTCGCCCACATCTACCAGTTCCAGTTCCACCGGGCCGCCTGCGAGCAGGCCGGCTGGACCGGGCCGCTGCATCGCTGCTCGGTCTACGGCGACGAGGAGGTCGGCCGCCGCTTCAACGCCATGATGGAGATGGGCCAGTCGCGCCCGTGGCCCGAGGCGATGGAAGCCTTCACCGGCCAGCGCGAGAACGACGCCTCGGCGGTCGCCGAATATTTCGCGCCGCTGAACGCCTGGCTCACCGAGCAGAATCGCGGCGAGGACTGCGGCTGGGAGGCCTGATCGCCCGCGGGCCGGCGGCCGTTAACCGTCGGCGTTGGGCCTTCTCTTAACCGGGTTCGTGCATTCTCGGCCGGATGACCGTGGGCGGATTGCGCGCACGGCGAAGGCGGCTGGGAACGGCGATGGGGCTGAAAACCTGGATTGATGGCGTTGTCGGCGCATGCAGCCTGGCGCGGCGCTTCGCCGGAGACGTGCGCGGCAACGTCGCCATGCTGTTCGGCCTCAGCCTGCCGGTGCTCATCCTGATGACCTTCGGCGGCGTCGACATCCACCGGATGTCGACCGTGCGGGTCAATCTGCAGGACGCGCTCGACGCGGCGGCGCTCGCGGCCGCCCGCTCGCCCTACACCGATGACGCCGACCTTCAGCGGGTCGGGCTTGCGGCGCTGAAGGCCAATCTGAAATCCTATCCGAACGTCACCCTCGAGGAGGACCAGACCAGCTTCTCCCTCAACGGCGAGGACGTGGTCATCGCCGACGCCCGGGTGCAGGTGAAGACCCTCGTCGCCAATATCTTCCTGCCGCCCTACGGCCAGCTGATGGACGACTATCTGCCGGTCGGCAGCCATTCCGAGGTCGATCGCTCGTCGCGAAACCTCGAGGTGGCGCTGGTGCTGGACGTCACCGGTTCGATGGGCGGCCAGAAAATCATCGACCTGAAGACGGCGGCCAAGGAGCTGGTCGATATCATCGTCCAGCCCGTTCAGAGCCCCTACTATTCGAAGCTCGCCCTGGTGCCCTATTCGATGGGGGTGAACCTCGGGTCCGCCGCCAATGCGGCGCGCGGCGCGCCGATCGGCTCGACCAGCATCACCGGGGCCGTGATCAATCTCGTCGGAACCGAGAAGGCGATTACGGGCGCGACCAAGGACCGGCCTGTCGTCATCACCTCGTCGAGCCACGGGTTCAGCAATGACGACGTCGTCTGGATCACCGGCGCCACCGGCATGACCCAGCTGAACAACAAGGCCTATCGGGTCAGGAACCGGACCACCAACACCTTCGAACTCTACACCCTGAACGGATGGCGGGTGGATGGTCGCTACTGGGGGACCTATTCCGGAAACGCCAAGGTGCGGCGCTGCCAGAACAACGACTGTTCGGTCACCATCACCTCGAACGGCCACGGGATGTCGAACAACCAGTACGTCTACATCACCGGCGTGAACGGCATGACCCAGCTCAACAACGAGACCTATCTGGTCGGCAACGCCACGACCAACACCTTCACCATCGACCCGAACCTGTCGGCCCTGACGCCCTACACCTCGGGCGGTTCGGCCTGGTGCGCCCAGCAGGGTTGCACCTGGTTCGCCTTCGAGAACATGTACGGCGACCTGCAGACCCATCAGATCAGCTCCTGCGTCACCGAGCGCACCGGGTCCCAGGCCTATACCGACGTCTCGCCGTCCAGCGCCCGCGTGGGCCGCAACTATCCCAGCGCCTCGAGCAACACCTGCCTCGACGCCACCCTTCAGCCGCTGTCCAGCAACAAGAGCATCCTGAAGTCCGCCATCGACGGCTACTCTGTCCAGGGATCCACCGCCGGCCAAATCGGCATCGGCTGGGGCTGGTACATGGTCTCGCCCAATTTCAACTCGCTGTGGCCCTCAAGCGGGGCGGCCGAGTACAACACCGCCGACACCCTGAAGGCCGTGATCATCATGACCGACGGGGAGTTCAACACCCCCTACTGTTCGGGGGTGATCTCGCGGCAGGCCGGGACGGGATCGGGCAGCAACACCGGCAAGATCGACTGCGACGCGGACAATGGCGATCCGTTCGACCAGGGCCGGGCGATGTGCGCGGCGATGAAGGCGCGCGGCGTGCTGGTCTACACGGTCGGCTTCCAGATCACCGCCGGCGGCAACGCCGCCAACATGCTGGAGGCCTGCGCCTCGACCCCGGCGAACTTCTACCTGCCGGCCAGCGGCGGCGACCTGTCGGAAGCCTTCGCCGCCATCGGTCGCGACATCACCCAGCTGCGCATCTCGAAATAGGTCGCCGTCGCGAGCCTGTCTTGCCTGTCGACCATGTCGATGATGTCCCGCACGCCATTGTCGAGCATGTCTCGCCCGAAATGTATCGTACTCAGATCAGCCGGATTTCCTTCAGGCGCTCGGTCAGGAAGTCCTCGGCCATGATCGCCTTGCCGGCGTAGCGGTCCGGATTCTCCGGCGTCACCGTCGAAGGCAGGCTTTCGATCACGAAGTCCGGGTTGAAGTGCAGGAAGAACGGCGTCGAATAGCGGGCGAAGCCGCGCCGCTCCGGAGCCGGATTGACCACCCGGTGCGTCGTCGAGGGCAGCACATGGTTGGTCAGCCGCTGCAACATGTCGCCGATATTGACCACCAGGGCGTTCGGCGGCGGCGCGATGTCCAGCCATTCGCCGTCGGCGTCCTTCAACTGCAGGCCGGCCTCCTCGGCGCCCAGCAGCAGGGTGATGACGTTGATGTCCTCGTGGGCCCCGGCGCGGACCCCCGGCGCGTCGGCGGGCACCGGCGGATAGTGCAGCATGCGCAGGATGCTGTTGCCCAGCTCGACCTTGTCCTCGAAGAAGTCGTCGCCCAGTTCGAGGTGGCGGGCGATGGCCCGCAGGATCTTGCGGCCGAGGTCGTCCATGGCCGTGAACATGCCGTACAGGTGCTGGCGGAAACCCTCGACCTCGGTCGGCCAGACGTTGTCGCGCATGAACCGGCGGTAGGGATGACCCTCGGGCAGTTCGCGCCCGACGTGCCAGAATTCCTTCAGATCGACGGCCGCCGCGCCCTTGGCCGCCTCGACCCCGAACGGCGTCAGGCCGCGCGCGCCGCCCGTGCCGGGCTGATGATACCGGCGCTTCACATCCTCGGGCAGGGCGAAGAAGGCCTTCGCGTCGTCCAGCGCCGCCTTGATCACCGTCTCGTCCAGCCCATGGTCCGCGATGACGGCGAAGCCATAGCGTTTGAACGACGCCCCCAGCCTGTCGGCGAAGGCTTGGAAATCGGCGTCGTACAGGGTCATCGATACGGGCTCGATGGCGCGACGGGCGGCGGTGGAGCTCAGGCTGTCAGCCATGGCGGGACCTCAAATCAAGTTCAGGCGTTTCCATAGGCCCTGTGAGCCGATCTTGGCAAAGCGAGGGCGCCCGGGCCCGCGGCGCGCGAAAAGGCCCGGCGGCGGCTGTTCAGCCGCCATCCAGGGCGGAACCTTGACCGTAAGCCCGCGTTCCGCCGTCAACGGGAACTGGAAGGACCATTCCATCATGCACGCCAAACTTCTCCTCACCGGCATCAGCGTCGCCGCCCTGCTCGGCGCCTGCACCACGACCGATCCCTACAGCTCGCAGCCGCGCCGCAACAACATGGGCACGGGCGCCATCGCCGGCGCCGTCGGCGGCGCCGTGCTGGGCTATCTGACCAACACCTCCAACTCCGAGGAGGGCCGCAAGAACGCCCTGATCGGGGCCGGCATCGGCGCCCTGGGCGGCGCGGCGGTCGGCGCCTACATGGACCGCCAGCAGCGCGAGCTGGAGGCCGAGCTGTCGGGCTCCGGCGTCGGCGTGGCGCGCCAGGGCGACAATCTGGTCCTGCGCATGCCGTCCGACGTGACCTTCGCCTCCAACCAGTCGTCGATCAATCCGGGCTTCTACGCCACCCTGGACGACGTCGCCGCCGTCCTGAACCGCTATGACCAGTCGATCGTGGACATCATCGGCCACGCCGACTCCGACGGCGCCGACGACTACAATCTGAACCTGTCGCGCCAGCGGGCCTCGTCGGTCGCGCAGTATCTGGTCAGCCGCAACGTCCTGGCCGACCGCCTCTACGTCGACGGCCGCGGCGAGAACGAGCCCGTGGCCACCAACGCCACGGCCGAAGGCAAGGCCCAGAACCGGCGGGTGGAAATCATGATCCGTCCGTTCCGCGGCTAGACGCTCGAACAGAGAGCCCGTCATCCCCGCGAAGGCGGGGACGCGCGCGGGCCGATAGCGAGCCAATAATCAAGGCGGGGCTGCGGCTCCGCCTTTTTTGTTGCCTTACACCGTTCCGTGACTTGCGGCCGGGCGGCGCAGATGCTGGATAACAAACATGGTTTCGACCGGGGAGAAGCGGGTGCGTCCGGATCACGAATTCATCGACGGCGTCAGGCTCGGCGCCATCGCCGTCGTCTCCGCGGTCGTGACGGCGGTGTTGGTGATCGGCGCGGGACGGGCCCTGCTGCCGCAACCGGAGGCCCGGGCCGGCGATCAGCCCACCCTGATCCGCGCCTCCCTGCCCTGAGCTAGCCTCGCCCGATCGAGGCGTAGCGGAAGCCGCGGGCCCGCAAATCCTCCGCCCGATAGACGTTGCGCAGATCGACCATGACCGGCTGGCGCATCAGCTGCTTGACCCGGTTCAGGTCCAGGGCGCGGAACTGATCCCACTCGGTCAGGATGACGACCACGTCGGCGCCCTCGACGGCTTCGTAAGGGCCCTCTCTCAGCTCGACCTCGGGCAACAGGTGCGCGGCCTCGGTCATCCCCTCCGGGTCGAAGGCCTGCACCCGGGCGCCCATGGCGATCAGGGCCGGCGCCACGTCCAGCGACGGCGCGTCGCGCATGTCGTCGGTGTTCGGCTTGAAGGTCAGGCCCAGCAGGGCGACGGTCTTGCCCGCCAGATCGCCGTCCAGCGCCGCCGACACCCGTCCGGCCATCGCCTTCTTGCGTGCGTCATTGACCTCGACCGTCGTTTCGATCAGCCGCACGGGCGAACCCGCGTCGACCGCCGTCCGGACCAGGGCCAGGGTGTCCTTGGGGAAGCAGGAGCCGCCGTAGCCGGGCCCCGCGTGCAGGAATTTCGACCCGATCCGCTTGTCCAGGCCGATGCCGCGCGCCACCTGCTGCACATCGGCGCCGACCTTCTCGCACAGGTCGGCCATCTCGTTGATGAAGGTGATCTTCATCGCCAGGAAGGCGTTGGCGGCGTATTTTATCAGCTCCGAGGTGCGTCGACCGGTGAACAGGATCGGCGTCTCGTTCAGGTTCAGCGGCCGGTACAGTTCGCGCATCACCTCGCGGGCCCGCTCGTCCTCCGTCCCGACCACGACCCGGTCGGGCCGCTTGAAGTCCTCGATGGCCGCCCCCTCGCGCAGGAACTCCGGATTGGAGACCACGGCGAAGTCGGCGTCGGGGCGCCGCGCGCGGATGATGGCCTCGATCTCGTCGCCCGTGCCGACCGGCACCGTCGACTTGGTGACGATGACCGTGAAGCCTTCGATCAGGCCGGCGATCTCCTCGGCGGCCGCGTGCACATAGGACAGGTCGGCATGGCCGTCGCCGCGCCGCGAGGGAGTGCCCACCGCGATGAAGACGGCGTCGGCGCCCCGGATTGCTTCGGCCCCGTCCAGGGCGAAGGACAGGCGGCCGCCGCGGACGTTGGCGGCGACCAGATCGTCCAGCCCGGGCTCGAAGATCGGGATCTCCCCCCGCTCCAGCCGCTCGATCTTCGACGCATCCTTGTCGACGCAGGTCACCTCGTGGCCGAAGTCGGCGAAACAGGCCCCTGAGACCAGGCCCACATAGCCGGTTCCGATCATCGCGACGCGCATGCGGGTTCGCCCTTTCGACAGTGGGCCGGGAGATAGCGGGCGGTTCAGGCTTTGGCCACCCCGCCCTTGGTCGCGGCGCGACGCAAAA
>NZ_JAVHLH010000210.1 GCF_031082345.1 Brevundimonas sp.
AGCCCAATAAGGCATCGAGCCAGCCCGACATGCTGACCGCTTACCAGTTGTGAGTATCGCTACGATCCGACAGGCGCCCGCTTTCCTGGGCTACGACATCGCGTCCGCGAGCCTGCGGCAGCGGTTCGATCTTGATAACCGGAATCTGCAGTGTATCGATTTGCTCTTGGTGTTCGTCCGTCATGGCAATCTCCTCACAACACGCAATCATACCATTGTTCGTTAAGTGAGTCGATCCGACTTGCGAAGATCAACTGGCGAGATGCACCGCATCTGGCGGGTCGTCGACCGCGATAGCGAGGTGCTGGGATCCGTTGCCAGCAAGACCAAAGACAAGCCGGCCGCTCTGAGTTCATGAAGAAGTTGATGGGTGGCACGGCCACGCCAAGGCCATCACTACCGACGGCTGCACTCGCTCGCCGCATAGGCCCGCGCCCTGCCCTATCTGCGCCCGGCAGGCAGCACACCCGGTCAGGCGAGAGGTCTCTGATCGGTCAGCCAATCAATGGAGGCGAATTTGCGGTGACGTCTGCGCGATCGCCACCTGCCCTCCATCAGCACAGTTTGTCTCCAGCTGTTCCCGTCTCGTTCGCGAAATGCGCATAAGCGCGATTCCCCGAAATGGGCATAAGTGGTCTTGTTCACCGAGATCCGCCCGATAGGTCGGAGACAAGTTGTCGAATGACTGCCCCCACCGCCACGGCCTACCCCGCTGAATATAAATAAGATTTTAGTCTCGCAGGGAAGCCCGAGAACCCGACGAACCGGGGGCAGCCGTCTCTGTCACCCAAAGACCCGCTGGAGGTTCCCTGCCAACAGGGAAGTTGCAAGCGATCAGCCCACCCAATTCGCTTGCCCGGGCCGCGAGGCCACGCGCTTTCTGGCTCCCCGGTTTGGAAGGCGACGGTCGCTGCTCGTCCGGTCAATGCTTCCAACTGACCGTCGGTGTCACCGCGAAATCCTCGCGCTCAAGATCGGACCGGTCGGCCTCGACCCGGACCCAGCGCAGGCCGATCTTGACTTCCACCCCGTCGGGCGCGCGCAGGTTCCTACGCGCCCACCCCGAGACATCCAGCCCCATGGCCACGGAATACCGCGCGGCCTCGGCAAGCCCTCCGCCGCTGTCGGCTGACAGACTGTCATAGGTCCGGAAATCGGCCGAAGCCTTGATCCAGACGGCGGTGTCTCCAAAGGCCGGTCGAGTCCAATCGACCTCCACCGTCGGTCCGCGCGCGTCGTTGTCATCGTTGGAGGAGTCCAGCTCGGAGTAACGGACCGTGATCCCGTATTCTTGTTCCGGGCCCCCGACGCAGCCGGCGGCGGCGGCCACGCAAACGAAGTTCGCGAAGGTCACGCCGAGGGTGACCGTCCGGTCGGCGGTCTCCGGGCCGTCGAATATGCCTTCGAACGATTGGCCGTATTCATAGGTCGCGAAGGGCAGGACAGCGCGGTGCGGTCGCCGACTGACTCCGGCCCCCGCCGGAAACTCGAATTTGCGTCGCACCTGCGCTTCGACGGACCAGCCCGACGTCCCATCCTGCCCGTCGAACCAGTTCGGGTTGATCGTCGCCGAGGGTGACAGGGAAACCCTCACCAAGCGTGGAAACTCGCTCTTGAGAGTGGCCGCAAAGGTGTACTCGCCCTCGTCCTGCACATCCCGCGGATCGAGCTGGGCGATCCGGTCGCCATCGATCAGGAAACCCGGTTCGGCGGAGGCCGCCCATTCCACAGTCCACCTGTCCTGCGTCGGCGAAGGGTCCGGCCGGTTCAGCTTGTCCACCGCTTCCTGTCCCCATGCCGCGGACGGCAGGGAGAGGCCGGCGAGCAGAATCAGCAGGTGCCCGGCGTTGCGGCTCGATGTGGGTCGGGACGGGATCATGGCGGCATCCTCCAGGCGATTGGCGTCAGCGATGGTCAGGGGGCGCGGTCTCCGCGCAGTCGGGTCGGCGAACGACGGGCGCGGCCGTGGCGGCGCCGACGCCGCTGTCGCGCAGCATCTGTGTGAAGGACCGATCGCCGATGTAGGACCCGACTCCGTGTCCGATGTCCCCGACCACCTCGTAGCCTTGGAGAATGCGGTAGTGGCAGTCGAGGTCGCGGCCGGCCGAGCGCCCGGCCCCCAGATCCGTGGCGTTGAAGTGGCGCGCCAGGCCTGTGAACCCCTTTGTCAGAACGGGATCGCGCGGATTGATCGAATAACGGATGGACGCCACCCGCTCGGGGAAGACTCTGAACGCCCAGGCGTCCCCCATGCTGCCGGGAGCCCAGAAGTCGGGCTCTCCAATGGCCGGCGCCAGCATCACCACCCGGATCGGTCCGCCCGCCGCCAGCGGGGGCGTCTCGAAAAAGGCGGGGCCCGCCGGACGCAGGAAGGCCAGGGCCTCGGTCTCCGCGCGGAACGACGGTGCGTAGGCCGGATCGGACAGGGCGCTCAACACCACGGAGGCGCCGCGACTGTAGGACACGAGCACGACGGGTTTGTCGCCGACGGCGTTCAGCACCCGGCGCAGGCCCCGCTGGCCGGTCACCTGGCTGGAACCGGCACCCCAGAACCAGATCCTCGCCGCATCCGCGTAGACGGCGGCGTCATGACCGTCCCAGTAGAATTCGATGGCCAAATCGTCGGGGCCGAGGCCGATGGCGTCCTGCATGGCCCGAAGCTCGACGGCCGTAGCGTGGCTGGTGTTGAAGCCGACGAGGAAGACGAAGACGCGCGATCTTTCGCCGGCGAGCCTGGCGATGGAAGCGAGGTGCAGATCCTCGGCCGAACGGATGCGGTCGAGCTTCGTCTCATTGCCATTGACGGCGGCGTGGATCGAATGCCTGCTGCGGACGGCGTGTTCGCCCACCACAGCGGGCGAACGCCACCCCGGCGGAAACATCACGCCGTTCATGTCCACATAGACGCGCGCCTGTGCGGCCTCGGTGACCGAGTTCGGAACGTCTGCCGCGGGCAGGTTGTGGGCGCAGGCGCCGAGGCACAGCGCGAGCAGGATCAAAGCGGATCTTGGCATGGTTTCTATCCCGGGAGCGGGGCGGCCGTCGCGGCCGCCCCCTGGGGCCGCGGCTTCTAGAGCTGCCGCACCGTGACACCGATCCCGACGGCGTCGGACTTCGGCGGAAGGGCGATCTTGTCGACGGTGAAGCGCGACTTCAGCAGCGGCACGGTCGCGACCAGCTGGGCCCCGTCGTAGATTGGGATTTCCTTGCCGGCCACGGCGCGGTTGGCGAGACCCTCGAGCGGGATCTTGTCGAGGATGTCGTATTCGAGCCGCAGCCGGTCGAATTTGCCCGAGGCGAACACCTGGGCGCCCCGGACGGAGAAAACGGCGTGAGCGTCGATGGCGATGTCGGGAGTGACGGTGATGCTGGCGATGCGGTCGAACTTGATGACCTTCTTCCATTTCAGGCACCACTTGTAGCAGTTCCACCACGGGTACTTCACCCAGAGCTCCCCGGTCGCCTTGAACTCGAGCCGGACATTGTCCAGGTCGATGCGCGGGGACTGCAGCTTGATGGCCGGCTTCGATTTCACGGTCGCCCGCAGATGCGGACACCAGGCGTAGACTCCCCAGTCGCTCAGGAACCCGCGCATCGTAGTGCCGAGGTTTTCGATACCCCCGTTGATGATCGCCTCCAGTTCCTCCCTCGAGGGGCCTTCGAACTCGTCGGGTTTGGCGTTCAATGCGTCGAGCATGACCTTGGCCTGCTGCAGGATGGTGCCGCCGAAGGCGAACACCTGGTCGTGGACGGTCGCGTCAGCCCGCGTGCCGGCCTCGCTGACCGCGGTCCGGAACAGCTCGTCGGTCTCCTGCTCGGTGAACTGGTAGAAGCCGCCATCCTCGAAATCGGCGCCGCCCGCGGTCTTGGGGAAGCTCTCCTGCCGGTCAAACAGGACAAAGGGATACTTCACCGATCCGAGCAGCTTGTCGCAGCAGGTCTGATTGACTTCGCCGTACAGGTCGTTGGTCATTGGTCTTCTCCGATGAATCGCGGCAGCCGACATTCCGGGACCGCATTGCGGGAGCTTGACTCCACGCTCCCCGCCCGTCCGTGACGGCCGTCACGCTCCGATTGTGCGGCGGCTCGCTCTCTGGCAGCGTGCTGGCTGGCGGGAGGGAAGGATGGACGAGGGCGGGGGCGTGCCGACGCGATACCGGGCCTTCATCAGCTACAGCCACCAGGACACGGTCGCCGGTCGCCGCCTGCACCGGCGGCTGGAGCGCTACGTCGTGCCGAAGCGGCTGGTCGGGCGCGCGACGGCCCGCGGGCCTGTTCCCCGACTGCTCGGCCCCATCTTCCGCGATCGCGAGGACCTGCCGGCCGCCGACAATCTGAGCGAAGAGGTCCGCGCGGCCCTGGCCGGATCCGCCAGCCTGATCGTGGTCTGCTCGCCGGGCGCGAGGCAGTCGCCGTGGGTGGCGCGCGAGATCGAGCTGTTCCGGTCGCTGCATCCGGACCGGCCGGTGCTGGCGGCCCTGATCGCGGGGGTCCCCGCGGACTCCTTCCCGGATACGCTGGCGGACGGGGCGCGGGAACCGCTCGCGGCCGATCTGCAGCGGACCGGAGACGGCCCCCGCCTCGGCTTTCTGAAGCTGGTGGCGGGCATTGTCGGGGTGGGACTCGACGAGCTGGTCCAGCGCGACGCCCAGCGCCGGCTGCGGGCCGTGACGGCCGTCACGGGGATGGCGCTGGCGGGGATGCTAGCCATGGCCCTGCTGACCACCACGGCCATAGGGGCCCGGCGGGAAGCCGAGCACCAGCGCGCCGAAGCCGAGGGAATAGTCGAGTTCATGCTCACCGAGTTGAGAG
>NZ_JAVHLH010000211.1 GCF_031082345.1 Brevundimonas sp.
CGTCTCCTGGATGGTCGACTGGCCGGCGGCGCCGGTGATAGGAACCTGGGGGCCCGTTCCGCTGGTCGGCGTGCCGGCCTCGACCGCGGCGCCTTCCGGCGCTTCCGCCGCGCCCTCGGCCGGAGCCGCGCCCGGCTGACGGGCCGGATCGGGGGCCGGAACGGCGTAGCCGGCCGAGCCCTGCGAACGCAGCCAGGCGATCAGATTGACGCGGGTCTGGGTGTCGCGGATGCCGGCGAACGACATCTTGGTGCCCGGGACGTGGCGGCCCGGCGCGGTCAGGAACTGGTCCAGCTCGTCGTAGGTCCAGGTCGGGGCCTCGGCGGCGTGGGCCTTCATCGCGTCCGAATAGGCGAAGCCCGCCGAATGCAGGACCGAAGCGCCGACGATGCCGTTCAGATTCGGGCCGGTGCCGTTGGCGCCGCCGGCGTTGACCGTGTGACAGGCCTGGCAGCGGGCGAAGGCGGCCTCGCCGGCGCCCAGATCGGCGGTCGGCAGCACCGTGCCCCAATCGGGCGGCAGCACGGCCGCCTCGGCGGCTCCGCCGGCGGCCTCTTCGGGCGCGTCGACGAAATAGCCCATCTTTTCAGGGGCTTCGTTGTGGTAAATCGCGCCCGTGACCTGCTGCACGCCGACGATCACGAAGGCGGTCGCCAGCACGGCGCCCAAAATCTTGTTTCCGTTAAGATCGCCGCTCATCCGCGTCGTCGCATCCCGTTCCTGAGGCCCGGCCACGAGGGCGGTCGGGCGAATTCTTGCGTGCGCGTCTCTTACACGCTAGCGCGGCCTTCGCAACTGGCCGCGGCGTCCGCAACGGCGTCGGGGCGTCGCAGGCGGAAATGCAACGATGAACCCTCTCGTTCTGATCCCGGCCCGGATGGCCGCGACCCGCCTGCCCGGCAAGCCGCTGGCGGATATCGGCGGACAGCCCATGATCGTGCGGGCCTGGCGCCGCGCGGTGGAGTCCGGACTGCCCGTCGCCGTCGCCGCGGGCGACCCGGAGATCGTCGCCGCGGTCGAGGCCGCCGGCGGCGTCGCCGTCCTGACCGATCCGGACCTGCCGTCCGGCTCGGACCGAATCCGCGCCGCCCTCGACGCCCTCGATCCCGACGGCCGCCACGACGCCGTGATCAACCTGCAGGGCGACATGCCGTTCGCCGACCCCGGCCTCGCCCTCGCCTGCGCCGCCCTGCTGCACGGCGAGCCGGAATGCGACATCGCCACCCTGGTGGCCCCCGAGGCCGACGCCTCGGACCGCGCCAATCCCGACGTGGTCAAGGCCGTGCTCGCCCTGCCCGAGGGCGAGCGCCACGGCCGCGCCCTCTATTTCACCCGCTCGACCCTGTACGGCGACGGCCCCGTCTGGCGCCACATCGGCCTCTACGGTTACCGCCGGGCCGCGCTCGAACGCTTCTGCGCCGCCCCGCCCTCGCCGCTCGAGCGCCGCGAGAAGCTGGAGCAGCTCCGCGCCCTCGAACTGGGCCTGCAGATCTGGGCCGCCGTCATCGACGCGGCGCCGCTGTCGGTCGACAGCCCGGCGGATCTGGAGGCGGCGCGGGCGAAAATCTGAGGGCGGCGACCGGGCGGTCGTCGGCTTCCGTCAGTTGCGCCGGCGCGTCCCCGCCCACAGGCTGCGACTCGGACGTCCCGCGTTGCCGGAACCGGCGTTCGATGACACGATCCGGCGGAAATCACAGGAGCGCACCCATGCTGAAGACCCTCGCCGCCGCCGCGTTCGCGCTCGCGACGCTTGTCGGCCCGGCCGCCGCCCAGGACGCGAGCGCCAACGCCATCGTCAACGCCCAGCTGGACGCGGCGACGACCGAGATCGGTCTGACGTCAGAGGCCCGCGTGTACGGCCGCTTGGCCCAGGACCGGGCGGAAATCGTGCGGATCGAGGTGGCCGGCGGCGACCTCTACTTCATCGGCGCCTGTGACAGGAATTGCAGCGACGTCGACCTGATCGTTCGCGACGCCTCGGGACGGGAACTCGATCGGGACCATGAACCCGACGACGTGCCGATCGCCGCCGTCCCGGGCGCGACGGCCGGCCGCTACACGGTCGAGGTGTCGATGGCCACCTGCGCCGGCGAATGCGACTGGGGCGTCGGCGTCTTCCGCTAGACCTCGAAGCCGTCGACCCAGGCCTGCAGCAGCGTCCGCGCGATGGCGATCTTCGGCGGCGCCTTGATCGTCGGATGGGTCCCCGCCAGACACGCCCGCGCCTCGTCCCGGGTCAGCCAGGCCACCGCCTCCAGTTCGGTCTGGTCCGGCGCGGCGTCCTCCGAATCGACCTCGCAGACCAGGCCGATCATCAGCTGCGACGGAAACGGCCACGGCTGGCTGGAGTGATAGCGCACCGCCGTCACCGTCAGCCCCGCCTCCTCCTCGATCTCGCGCGCGCAGGCCTCCTCGATGGTCTCGCCCGGCTCGAGGAACCCGGCCAGCGCAGACATCCGCCCCTCGGGCCAGCTCGCCTGGCGCCCCAGCAGGCAGCGGGGCTCATCGCCGCCCCTGTAGACCGCCAGCATGATGGTGACCGGGTCGACGCGGGGGAAATGCTCGGTCGAACAGGCGGGACAGACCCGCTTCCAGCCCCCGCAGGCGTCCTCGGTCTGGATGCCGCAGGCGGCGCAGAAGCCGTGCCGCCGGCGCCAGTCGAACAGCGATTTGGCCGTCCCCGCCATGGCCGCGTCCGGCCCGGGCAGCAGCATCGCCGCCTCGCGCATCTCGTGGAACACGCCCACGCCCCGCAGCGGCCCCGCCGTCGGATCGAGGGAGCCCTCGATCTCGACCGCGAACACCGGCGCCCCCTTCCACATCCCGAGGAATAGTTCGCGGTCCAGCGCCGTCGCCCGCGCCTGCGCCATCGGCAGCCACGCCAGCCGCGGCTCGCCCTCCGCCTCCAGCAACGGCCGCCCCTCCCACAGCACCAGCGCCAGCGCCTCCGGGTCGGCCGCCCGCTCGGCCAGCCAGTCGGGGTCGTTGCGAAGGTCGCCCGCCCGATCGAGCGGATTGCCGGCGAAGGTGTTCAGGGCGGTGAGGGGCATGGCTGCTCTCTAGCAAGGCCCCGCTTGCATCGGCGAGCCGGAATCGTCATATCTCCCCATGGAGATCGCGGGCGAAGGTTTCGCCAACCTGGTCAGGGCCGGAAGGCAGCAGCCACAACGAATTCCCCTTCGGGTCGCGGTCTCCACCTCTCTCTCCTTTTGGTGCGCTAACGCTCGCGACGCGGTCGCTCGCTGCTTGAGCGCATTTCCTCCCCACGCAGTGGGGAGGGGGACCGCGAAGCGGTGGAGGGGCTGTTTGACCCACCCACAACTCCCTTCCCGCAACCCCTTCGCCCCCGGCCCGCCCCGCGCTAAGACCATCCCATGAGCGACGTCGATCCGAGTCTCGAAGGCCCTCCGTGGGAGGAGGACGCGCCCGAAGTCGAGGAGCGCGACCCCAACACCGACGACATGTTCGGCGCGCCCGAGCCCGCCGGCATGCGCGAGGCCGAGGCGGCGACCGCGCCCGAAGCCCCCGCTCCCGTCGCCACGCCCGCCGAAAAGGCTCCGCCGAAACCCGCCGCCAAGGCCGCCGCAAAAGCCGCCCCGCCGGCCGACGACGGTCCCGCCGCCCACGTCGACGACGGCGCGGCCTACACCGTCCTGGCCCGCAAATACCGGCCGTTCACCTTCGGGGACCTGATCGGCCAGGAGGCCATGGTCCGCACCCTGACCAACGCCTTCTCGACCGGCCGCATCGCCCATGCCTTCATGCTCACCGGCGTCCGCGGCGTCGGCAAGACCACCACCGCCCGCCTGCTCGCCCGCGCCCTCAACAACGAGACCGACGTCATCGACCGGCCCTCGCTGGAGCTGACCGCCCACGGCCGGCACGACGCCGCCATCATGGCCGGCCAGCACATGGACGTGGTCGAGATGGACGCCGCCTCCCACACCGGCATCGACGGCATCCGCGACATCATCGAGAGCGTCCGCTACGCCCCGGTCGAGGCGCGCTACAAGGTCTATGTCCTCGACGAAGTCCACATGCTGTCGAACCAGGCCTTCAACGCCCTGCTGAAGACGCTGGAAGAACCGCCGCCGCACGCCAAATTCATCTTCGCCACCACCGAGATCCGCAAGGTGCCGGTGACCATCCTGTCGCGCTGCCAGCGCTTCGACCTGCGCCGCGTCGAGCCCGACATCCTCGTCGAACACCTCGCCCGCATCGCCGACCGCGAGGGAATGAAGATCGAACAGGACGCCCTCGCCCTGATCGCCCGCGCCGCCGAAGGGTCGGTGCGCGACGGCCTGTCCCTGCTCGACCAGGCCCTGGTCCAGGGCGACAAGAGCGAGACGGTCAAGACCGAGGTCGTGCGCGACATGCTCGGCCTCGCCGACCGCAGCCAGACGATCGCCCTGTTCGAATCGATCATGGCCGGCCGCACGCCCGAGGCGCTGGAGCTGTTCCGCACCCTCTACGGCTACGGCGCCGATCCGGTGCAGGTGACCAACGACCTGCTCGAACACTGCCACGCCGCCTCGGTGGCCAAGATGCTCGGCCCCCAGGCCACCCGCCTGCCCAACGACCAAGCCCAGAAGCTGACGGCGCTGGGCGCCGTGATCTCGGCCGGCACCCTGGCCCGCGTCTGGCAGATGCTGCTCAAGGCGCTGGACGAGGTCCGCCGCGCCCCCAACCCCGCCGACGCGGTCGAAATGGCCATCGTCCGCCTCGCCTACGCCGCCGACCTGCCGGGGCCGGAAGAGGCGCTCAAGGCCCTGCGCGACGGCGAGCCCATGCCCGGCGGCGGCGCGGCCC
>NZ_JAVHLH010000212.1 GCF_031082345.1 Brevundimonas sp.
CGGCTATCTGCCGCAGGAGCGGCGCATCGCCTGGAACCTGCCGGCGGTCGAGGTCGCGGCGCTGGGGGCGCCGTTCCTCGCCCCGCACGAGGCGTTGGCGCGGGCCCGGAGGGCGCTGGCCGAGGTCGAGGCGGGCAAGGCCTTCCTGCTCCAGGGCGGCGACTGCGCCGAGAGCTTCAAGGAGTTCTCGACCGACAACATCCGCGACACCTTCCGCCTGATCCTGCAGATGGCCGTGGTCCTGACCTTCGCGGGCCGCAAGCCGGTGGTGAAGGTCGGCCGCATCGCCGGCCAGTTCGCCAAGCCGCGCTCCTCCTCGCTGGAGACCATCGGCGACCAGACCCTGCCCAGCTATCGCGGCGACATCATCAACGGCATGGGCTTCACGCCGCAGGAGCGGGTCCCGGATCCGCAGCGGCTGATCCGGGCCTACAACCAGTCGGCCTCGACCCTGAACCTGCTGCGCGCTTTCGCCGGCGGCGGCTACGCCGACCTGTACAACATCCACCGCTGGACCATGGGGTTCGCGACCGACAGCGCCTACGGCGCCAAATACCGCGACCTGGCCGACAAGATCACCGAGGCCCTGGCCTTCATGGAGGCGGTCGGCGTCACCCCCGAGAGCCATCCGGACCTCAGCCGGGTCGAGGTCTTCACCAGTCACGAGGCCCTGCTGCTCAACCTCGAGAGCGCCCTGACCCGTCTCGACGGCGCCACCGGCGAATGGTTCGACACCTCCGCCCACATGATCTGGATCGGCGAGCGAACGCGCCAGCTGGACGGCGCCCACATCGAGTTCGCCCGCGGCGTCAGGAACCCGATCGGCCTGAAGTGCGGCCCGACCATGGAGCCGGACGACCTGCTGGCCCTCATCGACGTGCTCAACCCCGACAACACCCCCGGCCGCCTGACCCTGATCGGCCGCTTCGGATCGGACAAGGTCGCCGACCGCCTGCCGCGCCTGATGAAGGCGGTGAAGGCCGAGGGCCGCCGCGTGGTCTGGTCGATCGACCCGATGCACGGCAACACCCTCAAGGCCGGCAACGGCTACAAGACCCGCCCGTTCGAGCGCATCCTCGGCGAGGTCCGGGGCTTCATCGACGTGGCCGAGGCCGAGGGCGTCCATCCGGGCGGCGTCCACCTCGAGATGACCGGCCAGAACGTCACCGAATGCCTCGGCGGCGCCCAGGCCCTGACCGAGGACGACCTCAGCAGCCGCTACCACACCCACTGCGACCCGCGCCTCAACGCCGACCAGGCGCTGGAGCTGGCCTTCCTCGTCGCCGAGCGGCTCAAGTCCGGCCGCCGTTCGCAGTCCGAGGCGGCCTGAGGTGGAGGGGCCCGGAGCGCCCGCCGAAGAGTCCGCACCCGGCCGCTGCGCCTATCAGGGCGCGCCGGGCGCCTTCAGCCACGAAGCCTGCCTCGACCTGCGGCCGTGGGACGAGCCCGTCGCCTACGACAGCTTTGAGGCCGCCATCGGCGCCCTGAAGGCGGGGGAGGCGGGGTGCGCCCTGATCCCGGTCGAGAACACCACCATCGGCCGCGTCGAGCCCGCCGCCACCCTCGTCGAACAGGCCGGTCTGACCGTGGTGTCCGAGGTCTGGCGGCCGATCCGGCTGGCCCTGATGGCCCCGGCCGGCGCCCGGCTCGGCGACATCAGGACCGCTGAAAGCCATCCCGCCGCCCTCGGCCAGTGCTTAGCCACCCTCGGGGCCCTGGGCATCGAGCCGGTCGAGGCCTACGACACCGCCGGCGCGGCCCGCGCCGTGGCCGAGGCCCGCGATCCCACCCGCGCCGCCGTCGCGCCGTCCCGGGCGGCCGAGGTCTATGAGCTGTCGATTCTGCGCAACGACATCCAGGATTCGGCCGATAACCGCACGCGCTTTGTGCTGTTGAGCGCCTGACCGCTTGACGGCGCACGATCCTTGCGCCCAATGACCCCCATGGTCCGTTCGCCAGCCCCCGCTGCGACTGCATTCGCCGGCTTCACCGCCGCCGCGGACCTGTATTTCTACGGCTTTCGATACGCCGGCTGAGGCGTCGGGCATCGCGTCCTGACCGCCTCGCCGGCGACCGCTCCGCGACGGAGCGGCGGCTCGCAAAACGCCTGAAACCCGTCTCGAAATCGAAAGTCCCCCCGTGCCCCACACCCGTACCGCGCCCGCCCTCCAGCAGGTCTGGCCCGCCCCCCTCGACGTCTCGCCGGAACAGATGGCCCTGGCCGCCCTGCGTCACGAGATCGACGTCCTCGACGATCAGCTGCTCGCCCTGTTCGAGCGTCGCCTCGCCATCGCCGCCCGCGTCGGCAAGGCCAAGGACGCGCCCTGCGGCCCCCACGTCAAACTGCGTCCCGACCGCGAGCAGGCCGTCCTCGACCGCGTCCTCGCCCAGGCCGGGCCGGACAACCGCGAGGCCGTCGAATCCCTCTGGCGCCAGATCGTCGGCTGGGGCCTGGCCCGTCAGGGCCGGATCAAGGTGCAGGTCTGGTCGCCGGTCGAGCCGACCCGCGCCTTCGACGGCGCCCGCCTGCGCTTCGGCGCGGCCGCGGACATGAAGGCGGTGCGCGATCCCCAGGCCGCCCTCGCCTGGGCCGCCGAGGGCCACGGCGTCGCCGTCCTGGCGGTCAATGCGGGCGATCCGTGGTGGACCGGCCTGCGCCGCGAATGGTCGGCGCTTAGCGTCTTCGACGGCTTCGGCGGCGATACCCCGACGGCGCTGGCGGTCGGCCGCATCGATCCGGCGGCCCTGCCCGCCGGACGCCGGGTGCTGGTCACGGCGGGGGGCGACGCGGGGGACGGCTCCGGCCTTCGCCGCCGCGGCCTCGACACCCACCACGGCTGGACCCTCTCGCTCACCGACGCGGCCCTGCCGGTCGGCGGCGACGAGGGCTGCGTCGGGGCGATCGGCTAGGTCGAGGGCGCGAGCACCGGGGCGCCGCGCGGCGGAGGGCTCCGCTCCAGGTCGGCGATCAGGGCGTTCATCTCGGCGATCTCCCGCCGCTGGGCCTCGATGATCTCATCGGCCAGCTTGCGGACGCGCGGGTCCCGGATTTGCGCCCGCTCGCTGGTCATGATGGCGATGGAATGGTGCGGGATCATCGCCTTCATGAACGCCACGTCGCCGACCGTCTGCTGGCTGCGGACCAGCGTCAGGGCCCCCGCGAACACCACGGCCGCGCCCGCCAGAATGGCGGTGTTGACGCGGCGGTCCGGATACATCTTCAGCATGAACAGCAGCATGATCGCCGCCATCGTCGCTCCCATGATCAGTGCCATGAAAGCTCGGGTCTCGCTGAAGCGGACATGCTCGACGGCATAGGTGTTCAGATACATCAGGCCGAACATGACCACCGTCGAGACGGCGATCATGGCGGCGAAGCGGGCATAGCTCATCGTTGGTCTCCTGCTGCGGTGGCAGGAGAACGGGCCAGTCCCGCGTCGGGTTCAGACGGGCAGGTTGTCGATCAGCCGGGTCTTGCCCACCCAGGCCGCGGCGAGGACCCGGGCGGGCGCATCGACGGAGCCGCCCTCAAACTCGGTGAGATCGTCCGCCCGCCGCACCGCGACATAGTCGACGTGGCTGAAACCGGCGTGCAGCAGGGCCTCGCGGGCCTCGGCCTCGACGGCGGGGAGGGCGGCGCCCGTCGCGACCCGCGCGCCCGCCTCCGCCAGCACCCCGTTCAGCCGCCGCGCCACCTCCAGCTGGTCCTCCGACAGGTAGGCGTTGCGCGAAGACAGGGCGAGGCCGTGGCCGTCGCGGATGGTCGGCGAGCCGACGATCTCGACCGGAATATCGAGGTCGCGCACCAGCCTCTTAATCACGATCAACTGTTGATAGTCCTTCTCTCCGAACACGGCGACGTCCGGCTGGACCTGGTTCAGCAGCTTGGCGACCACCAGGGCGACGCCGCCGAACATGTGCGGCCGCGCGGCGCCTTCCAGCGCCTCCGCCGGAGCGCCGACCGAGATCGTGGTCGTCGCGTCCGCCGGATACATCTCCTCGACCGCCGGCGCATACATCAGCGCGCAGCCTGCCCCGGCCAGAAGCTCGGCGTCGCGCGCCTCCTGCCGCGGATAGGAGCCGAGATCCTCGTGGGCCGCGAACTGGGTGGGATTGACGAACACGCTGGCGATCACCCGATCCGCCCGCTGGCCGGCTTCCCGCACCAGGGCCAGGTGGCCTTCGTGCAGGGCCCCCATGGTCGGCACGAATCCGACGGTGAACCCCTGCCGCTTCCAGCCGCTTACCGTCTGGCGCAGCGCCGCGATCGTGCGGGCCATGGGCAGGTCAGGAGTGTCGGGCATGGTGAACGGATTAACCCTTCGCCTTAAGCGTGCTTGTGAACCGCGCTTCAAAGCCCGGCGTGCCAATGTGCCGCTTATGACGCCGAGCCTCATCATCCGTCCAGTGCTGGCCTGTCTCGCCGCCGGCGCCCTGTCCGCCTGCGGCATGGTCGAGGCCGACCCGCACCGGTTTGAAAACATGGCCAAGGCCGTCGCCGCCATCCCTCTGGACGGCCAGGCGGAGCGGGGCGAGGTCCGCAAGCCCGTGGTCCGGACCGCCGCCGAGGCCGGTCTGCGCCCGGCGCTGCAGGTGCAGGTGATGGACCCGCACGCTCTGTGGGACGCCCGCGACGGGGGCCTGCGTGGTCTGGCCGAGGAACAGGGGCAGCGTCTCGCCGCCGCCGCCGCGCCCGCTGTGGCCGACGCCGTGGTCCGCAACGTCTCCAACCGCATCGACAGCGCCGCCGCCCAGGCGGGGCTTCGGCCCGCC
>NZ_JAVHLH010000213.1 GCF_031082345.1 Brevundimonas sp.
GGCGCCGGCTCGGTCAGGGGGGAGAGAAGGCCCTGGATCAGGAGATTGGCCATGGGTCTATCCGTCGTGCCCGGAGTAGGCGCAGTTGAACGACTTGTTGCAGAGGGGGAAGTCGGCGACGATGTTGGCTTCGATGGCCGCCTCCAGGAGGGGCCACTGGAACCAGGACGGGTCGCGGAAATGGCAGGCGGCCACCCGGCCCCCGGCCGTCACCCGCACCCAGAAAAACACATCGCCGCGGAAGCTCTCGACCAGCGCGGCGCCCTCCATCTCCGGCACAGGTTCCGACTGAGGCTGCGGCCCTGATGTCAGGGGGGCCAGGATCGGCCCGGAAGGCAGGGTCTCGAGCAGGCGGTCGATGAGCGCCAGGCTCTGCTCGACCTCGCGGATGCGCACCCACACCCGCGCGTTGACGTCGCCCTGGTCGAAAACGGGAGGATCGACGCGAAGCGACGGATAGGGCGCATAGGCCGCCCAGAGGCGCGCGTCGAACGCCCGGCCGGAGGCGCGCCCGACGAAGCCGCCCGCCGCGAACTGGTCGACCCACTCCGGCCGGACCACGCCCGCGCCCACCACCCGGTCCTGCAGCGAATTGGTCTCGTCATAGACCGTCACCAGGTTGGGAAATACGCGTCGGATGTGTCCCACGGCGGCGGTGATCGCCGCGTGGCCCTGCGCCGTGAGGTCCGGCCAGACGCCCCCCGGGACGATGCGGTCCATCATCAGACGGTGGCCGAAGGCCGTGTCGCTTGCGCGCAGCACCTGTTCGCGGAGCACGCCGGTGTGCGCGTGCAGGATGGCAAAGGCCGCGTCATTGGCGACGGCCCCGATGTCGCCAAGGTGATTGGCGAGGCGTTCGAGTTCGGCCATCAGGCCCCGCAGCCACCGGGCGCGCTCAGGAACCTCGCTGGCCGTCGCCGACTCCACGGCCAGGGCGAAGGCCAGGGCGTAGGCCGCGGTGCTGTCCCCGGAGATGCGGCCGGCCAGGCGGGCGGCGTGCGCCAGCGGCGCGTCGCTCATCAGGGCGACGGTTCCCTTGTGCGCATAGCCGAGGCGCTGCTCCAGACGCACCACGGTCTCGCCATTGACGGTGAAGCGGAAATGGCCCGGCTCGATGACGCCGGCGTGGACCGGCCCGACCGGGATCTGGTGCAGCCCCTCCCCTTCCACCGGCAGGAAGGCGTACGGCGCGCCGTCGGCCGGCACGGTCTCCGCCGACCATAGCGGATGCCGCACGCCCCACCGACCGTGGTCGAGCCAGGGTCTCGCGTCCGGCAGTCCCTCCGCCGCCAGCCCCGTGAGGTCCTGCAAGGCGCGCTCAAGCCGCACCGCGGGCGGGTGCCGCCGCCCGACGGACGGGTAGCGCCCGGTCGGACAGGAGAGCGTCACGATCGCCGCGTCGTCGCCTTCGCGAACCGCCATATGCACCGCGCCCGGCTCGCCCCACAGGCTCACCAGGTCCAGACCCGCGCCCAGGTCCGCGCACAGCGCCTCCCAGGCCGCGGCGTCGACGCGCTGACGGCGCCACCGCTGCTTGGCGTCTGGTCCGGCGTCGCCGGTCAGGGTCGCAAGGCGCGAGACAGTTTGGGTCATGGCGGTCACCCGAGCGCCCTGGCCACGTTCTGGAACCAGGTGACGAGGGCCGGCGGAAGGTACAGGCCGGCGGCCAGGACGAGCGCCAGATGAACGATCATCGGCACATAGGAGGCCTGGACCGGATGGCTGACCCCCTTCGGTTCGCCGAACACCACCTGTTGCATGCGCAGGATCAGCGCGCCGAAGGCGATCAGCAGGCCGAGGACCAGCGGAATCGCCAGCAGCGGCTGGCGGGCGAAGGTCGAACTGACCACCAGGAATTCGCTCATGAACACGCCCATGGGCGGCACGCCCAGGATGGCGACCACGCCGAGAACCAGGCCCCAGCCCAGCGCCGGATGGGTGACGGTCAGGCCGCCCATTTCCGACAGCTTCTGCGTGCCCTTGGCCTGGGCGACATGGCCGACGGCGAAGAAGATCGCCGACTTGGTCAGGCTGTGCATGGTCATGTGCAGCAGGCCGGCGAAATTGGCCAGCGGCCCGCCCATGCCGAAGGCGAAGGCGATGATGCCCATGTGCTCGATCGACGAATAGGCGAACAGCCGTTTGATGTCGCGGCGGCGGTAGAGCATCAAGGCCGCGAACAGCACCGAGACCAGGCCCATGGTGACCAGCAGGGGCCCGGGCGCCAGGGCGCGGTCGTTGGCCGCCATCACCACCTTGAACCGCAGGATGGCGTAGAGCGCCACGTTCAGCAGCAGGCCCGACAGTACGGCCGAGATCGGGGTCGGGCCCTCCGCGTGGGCGTCCGGCAGCCAGGCGTGCAGCGGCGCCAGGCCCACCTTGGTGCCGTAGCCGAGCAGCAGGAAGACGAAGGCGAGGTTGAGCAGGGCCGGATCGAAGCGGTTGGCGTTGGCCACGAGGTGCAGCCAGGACATGGCGTCGAGCCCCTCCCCGATCACCGGCTGGGCGGCCAGATAGACCAGGATCGTGCCGAACAGGGCCAGGGCGATGCCGACGCTGCCGAGGATGAAGTATTTCCAGGCCGCCTCGATCGCCTCATGGGTGCGGTAGATGCCCACCATGACGACCGTGGTCAGGGTGGCCAGTTCGACGGCCACCCACATCAGGCCCACATTCTGCGCCGACAGCGCCAGGCTCATGCCGAACAGCATGAGCTGGTACATGGCGTGGTAGAACCGCAGATAGACCGGCGTGAGCCGGCCGGTCTCCAGCTCGTGGCGGATGTAGCTGGCGCTGAAGATGCTGGTGGTGAAGCCGATGAAGGTGTTGAGCACCAGGAAGACCACGTTCAGGTCGTCGACGAACAGATAGTCGTTCGGGGCCGGCCGCTGCTGGATCAGGACCAGGGCGCACAGAAAGGCGCCGGCCGAGGCCAGAACATTGAGCCGCGCGCTCAGGCGGTAGCCGGGCGTCAGGGCCAGCAGTCCCGCGAACACCAGCGGAATCAGCAGCATCCCCGCGAGGGCGAAACCTCCAGGTCCGGTCATCGGCGATCTCCCCGGAAGGTGTCGAGGGCGGAGACATCGACGGTGTCGAACCGTTCCCGGATGCGGAACAGGAAGATGCCGATGACGATGAAGGCGATCAGGATCGAGAAGGCGACGCTGATCTCCACCACCAGCGGCATGCCCTTGGCCCCGGTGGCGGCGAGCACCAGGCCGTTCTCCAGCGTCATGAACCCGACCACCTGGCTGACGGCGTTGCGGCGGGTGATCATCATCAGCAGGCCGAGCAGCACCACGGACAGGGCGAAGGCGAGATCCTCCCGGGCCAGGGTTCCGGCCGCCGAGGCGACCGGCAGCATGACGGAGATCGAGAGCGCCACGAGCGCCAGGCCGAACAGCATGGTGAGGCCGACGCCGCCGACCGTCTCCACCTCGCGGTGAATCTCCATGCGGCGGATCAACCGGTGCAGGGCGACGGGAATCAGGACGCCCTTGAACAGCAGGGCGATCGCGGCGGTGACGTAAAGATGAGGCGCGGCCTGGATCCACGCCTGCCAGGCGACGGCGAGCGCCAGGACGACGGCGTGGAGGGCGAAGGTGTTGAGCAGGCTGTAGAGCCGGTCCTGATAGAGCATCAGGAAACAGACCAGCACCATGAGGCCGGACAGCAGATGGGCGACGTCGAAGTCGAGCGTGGTCACAGTTGCCCCCGCGAAACGAACAGCAGCAGGATCGCCAGGAAGCCGAGCATCAGCGCGGCGCCCAGGAAGTCGGGCACCCGGAACACCCGCATCTTGGCGACGGCCGTCTCGAACACGGCGAGCACGACGGCGCCGGCGCCGAGCTTGGCGACATAGGCCCCCATCCCCACCAGATAGGCCGGCCAGGGATCGCCGCCGCGGGCCATGCCGACCGGCAGGAAAACGCCTCCGATCAGGGACATGTAGAGCAGCAGCTTCAGGGCGGCGCCGAACTCGATCATCGCCAGATGGCGGCCGGAGTATTCCAGAACCATGGCCTCGTGAACCATGGTCAGCTCCAGATGGGTGGCGGGATTGTCGACCGGAATGCGCGCGTTCTCCGCCAGCGCCACCAGCACGAGCGACACCAGCACCATGGCCAGCGAGATCCGCAGACCGACCTCCGGGGACCGGGTCATCTCGATGATGGTCGCCAGCTGGGTGGAATGGGCGAGCAGGGAGAGCGTGAAGGCGACCATCAGCATGGCCGGCTCGGCGAACGCGGCGATCATTACCTCCCGGCTGGAGCCGATCCCGCCAAAGCTGGTGCCGACGTCCAGCCCGGCCAGCGTCTGAAAGAAGCGGGCGCTGCCCAGCAGGGCCACGATGGCGATCAGGTCGGCCGCCCAGCTGAACATCAGCCCGGAGGCGAAGGTCGGCGCGAGGCTCGCCGCCACCCAGGTGGCCGCGAAGATTAGATAGGGCGCGGACCGGAACAGCCAGGAGGCGTTCTCCGCGATCACGGCCTCCTTGCGGACCAGGCGCGCGAGATCGCGATAGGGCTGAAGCACGGAGGCGCCGCGGCGGCGCAACAGCCGCGCCTTGATCTTGCGCACGACGCCCGTGAGCAGCGGGGCCAGCGCGAGCACCAGCACCATCTGAACGCCCTGGACCAGATAGTCGGAGATCAGCGCCATACGGTCAGCACGAGCAGAAGCAGCACCAGGGCGCCGAACACGAGGGACAGATACTGGCGGATGGTCAGGAACTGCAGATGGTTGAGACGATCCGCCAGGAAGCCGATCG
>NZ_JAVHLH010000214.1 GCF_031082345.1 Brevundimonas sp.
CCGTCTCCGCCTGCGCCACCCCGCCGCCGCCGCCGCCGATCCCCGGCGGCCCTGGCGACGGCCCCGTGCTGCGCGACTGGCGCGGCATCGTCACCGCCTCCGATCGCGACCGCTACAGCCGCCTCGACGCCGCCTGGTCCCTGGCGCTGCAGCAGGCCCGCCGCCAGCGCGGCTCGGGCGATCTCGCCTCGACCGGCGACCTGATCGACCCCGACGCCGGCCGCCCCTCCGTCGCACCGCCCGCCGGCGACTACCGCTGCCGCACCGTCAAGCTCGGGTCCCAGGGCGGCGAGGACGGCCTCGGCTACGTCGTCTACGGCTGGTTCGACTGCCGCATCGAGCACACCCCGAACGGGCTGAAATTCCTCAAGCTGACCGGCAGCCAGCGCCCCGCCGGTCTGCTCTTCCCCGAGAACGACCGCGAGATGGTCCTGCTCGGCTCGATGGCCCTCGCCGACGAGCCGCCCGCCAATTCCTACGGCCAGCGCCCCGACCGCGACCTGATCGCCGTGCTGGAGCGGATCGGCGAGGCCCGCTGGCGGCTGGCCATCCCCTGGCCGCAGTACGAGTCGAACCTCGACCTGATTGAACTCATTCCCGCGTGACGGCGAAGACCGGTCCGAAGCCTCGCACGTCGCGGGCGAAACCGGCCGAGGCCGCGTCGGATCGGGAGGTCCCGAAGGGCCGACGATCGCGGCCCGACAAGGAAGAGGCCGCGTCGGATCGGGAGGTCCTCAAGACCCGACGACAGCGGCCCCGCCCCGCCGACATCGCCGTCATCGGCGCCGGCCCCACCGGCCTCGCCATCGCCCTGATGCTGGCGCGGCAGGGGCGGCGCGTCATGGTCCACGAGCGCTTCGCCACGCCCCGCCCCGTCGGCGCCGGCTTCATGCTCCAGCCCACCGGCCTGCATGTGCTGGACGGGCTCGGCCTGACCCCGCGGGTCGAGGCCTGCGGCCAGCGCATCGATCACATTTTCGGCCGCGAGGCCCGGCGCGGCCGGGTGGTTCTGGACGTCCGCTACAGCGATCTGAAGCGTCCGCGCCCGGCCATCGGCATCCATCGCGCCGCCATGTTCGCCATCCTGCACGACGCCTGCGTCGAGGCGGGCGTCGACTTCGAGACGGACCGCGAGATCGTCGGCGCCGATGCCGGCCGCCTGGTCGACAGCGCCGGCCGCCGCAGCGCCCCCTTCAACCTGGTCATCGACGCCTCGGGCGCCCGCTCGGCCATCGCCGCCGACATGGGCGCGGATCGACGCGATCTCGCCTGGGGCGCGCTCTGGACCACCGTCCCCTGGCCCGGCGGGCCGTTCGATCCGACGGCGCTGGAACAGGTCTATCTGGGCGCCAGCCGCATGCTCGGCGTCCTGCCCAGCGGCGTCCTGCCCGGCGCGCCCGACGCGCCGCTGGCGACCTTCTTCTGGAGCCTCAAGACCGAGATCTGGTCCGACTGGTATGACCTCGGACTGCCGGCCTGGAAGGACCACTGCCTGCGCCTCTGGCCCGAGTTGACCCCGGTGATGGACGCCATCACCGACCGTGACCAGATGACCCTGGCGTCCTATGGCCACCAGACCCTGGCCCGGCCCGTGGGCGAGCGGCTGGCGGTGCTCGGCGACGCCGCCCATTCCACCAGCCCCCAGCTCGGCCAGGGCCTGAACATGGGCCTGCTGGACGCCCAGGCCCTGGCCGACGCCCTGACCCGCTATCGCGACCTGCCGACGGCGCTCGACGCCTACGCCCGCGCCCGCCGCTGGCATGTGCGGCTGTATCAGGCGCTCAGCCTCGGCTTCACCCCCTTCTACCAGGCCGACGGCCGCCTGCTGCCCTGGGTCCGCGACCATGTAATGGGCAAGGTCGCCCGCCTGCCCATGGCCCCGCGCCTGCTGGCGGCCACGGTCGCGGGCGTGCTGCTGGATCCCCGATCGTCCGCCTACCTGAACGGGTCCGCTGAGCGCCCTTGACCCCCGGGCCGCGCCCGGCGACCCTGCCATGGCGGGGCGAACCCGCGCCTTCAGGGGGTTTTCATGCGCGGCTTCAGCATCACCATCGGCGCCGTCATCCTGCTCGTCATCGTCGGCGCCGCCGCGATGATCGGGATGCCGACCTACAACGTCTACGCCAAACAGATGCAGGGCAAGGCGGCCTATGAGCAGGCCGTGCAGGACCGCCGTATCCGCGTGCTCGAAGCCCAGGCCCTGCTCGACTCGGCCCAGCTGACCGCCCAGGCCGAGGTCGCCCGCGCGCGCGGCACCAACGAGGCCAACCGGATCATGGCCGAGAGCCTCGGCGGTCCCGACAACTATCTGCGCTGGTCCTATATCCACATGCTGGAAGAGACCGCCGGCAAACCGGGCCGCGAGATCATCTACATCCCGACCGAGGCCGCCATGCCGATCCTCGAGGCCAGCCGGTCCCGACCGGCGCAGTAGGGGGCGGCCCCTGCTTCGGCCGCGGAGCCGGGGCGGCTTCCCGATGCGCCTGAACCGCGGCCTCGTTTGCGCCAGATCAAGGCGGACGAGGCCGCCCCGTGCAAGACTGGTTCACCTTCATCCCGAGGGTCACAGCCGGAGTATCCGATGGCCGCCTCGTCCGACCGCATCGCTCCGCCGTACTCGCGGCTCTCGATCGCGATGCACTGGCTGATGCTGGCGCTGCTGGCGGCCGTCTACGCCTGTATCGAGCTCCGGGAATTCTATCCGCGCGGCAGCGATATCCGCGAGGGGCTGAAGACCTGGCACTTCATGCTGGGCCTGTCCGTCTTCGTCATGGTCTGGGTGAGGTTGATCGCGCGGGCGGTCTCGCCGCGCGGGCCCGCTCCCCGGACAGGGCTGGACGCCCTGGCGGCGGTCGTGCACCTCGCCCTCTACGGGCTCATGGTCGCCATGCCGGTCCTGGGCTGGTTGCTGCTGAGCGCCGAAGGCGACGCCGTTCCCTTCTTCGGCCTCACCCTTCCGCCGCTGGTGGCGCCCAACGAGGCTTTGGCCGAGCGGGTCGAGGACCTGCACACGACCATCGGCGTGGTGGGTTACTGGCTGATCGGCCTCCATGCCGTCGCGGCCCTCTTCCATCATTATTTGCTCAGGGACGCGACGCTGCGTCGCATGTTGCCGGGTCTCCCCTGACAGGGGTGATCGAACCCGCCGGCGTTGTCTGCGCCCTTGGTCTGGAGTCCTGCCCGTGAGTCGCCTCGCCCTGCATTCCGAACGCCATCTGGTCTCCCGCATCGGCTGGCTGCGGGCCGCCGTTCTCGGCGCCAATGACGGGCTGGTGTCGACCGCCAGCCTGGTCATCGGCGTCGCTGCGGCCGAGGCGACGCGCGGCGGAATCCTGATCGCCGGCGTCGCCGGACTGGTCGCCGGGGCCATGTCGATGGCGGCCGGCGAATATGTCTCCGTCAGCTCCCAGTCCGATACCGAAAAGGCTGACCTCGCCCGCGAGACCGCGGAGCTGGCGTCGGACCACGACGCCGAGGTCGCCGAACTGGCCGGCATCTATGCGGCGCGTGGTCTCGACCCGGACCTGTCACGTCAGGTGGCGGTGCAACTGATGGCGAAGGATGCGCTCGGCGCCCACGCGCGGGATGAGCTGGGCATTTCGGAATTCACTACGGCGCGGCCGATCCAGGCGGCGCTGACCTCGGCCCTGACCTTCGCCCTCGGGGCCTTTCCGCCCCTGGTGCTGGTGATGCTGGCGCCGCTGGACGGTCTGATGATCTGGGTCGCCCTGGCGACCCTGGCGGGACTGATGGGACTGGGCGCCCTCGGCGCCGCGGCCGGAGGGGCCAACATCGGACGCTCGGTGCTGCGCGTCGCCTTCTGGGGCGTCATCGCCATGGCCGCGACCGCCGGCATCGGCCGGCTGTTCGGCACGGTCGTCTAGTCCGATGGCCGATCCGCCGTCTGCGGCAGGGGGTCGCCCCTCTTTCGTCCGGCCTGAAACCGTCACAGTTCCCCGATCTTGTCCGCAATGGAGACCCGCCATGACCCCGACGCCCGCGACCGCGCCCGCTCTTGATCTCGCCGCGATCCAGAAGCTTCGAAAGGTCGCCGTCGGACTCGCCCTGCTGGGCCTGATCGGCCTGGCCGTCGTCAGCCAGTCCATCGGCGGCGTCGATGGCCGCTGGCACGAGACGGTCGAGACCATCGGCTGGGTGGCGATCGTCCTGTCCATCGTCGGCCGCGCCTGGTGCACCCTGTATATCGGCGGACGAAAGAAGGCTGAGGTCGTCGACCGCGGACCCTATTCCATCACCCGCAATCCTTTGTATGTCTTCAGCTTTATCGGCGCGTTCGGTATCGGCGCCCAGAGCGGCAGCCTGACCATCGCGGCGGGCTTCGTGGCGGCGGCGATGCTGGTTTTCCATTTCACCGTCCGGCGCGAGGAGGCCTTTCTGCTGCGCGAGTTCGGCGAGAGCTACGCCGGCTATTGCGCCCGGACGCCCCGGTTCTGGCCGCGCTTCTCCCTCTGGCGCGACGCCGATGACCTGACGGTCCGCCCGGCCCTGTTCCTGCTCACCATCCGGGATGGACTGGTGTTTCTGCTGGCGATCCCGGTGTTCGAACTGATCGACGCGGGCCAGGCGGCGCACTGGCTCAGGGTGGTGGTTCACCTGCCCTGAACGGTCGCGCGTCTATCCCGCCGCCCCATCTCTCAATTGAAAAAGGGCTCCGGCGCGGACGCCGGAGCCCTCATTCAATGTACGGACGTCGCCTTAGAAGGCGATGCGCGCGCCCACCGAG
>NZ_JAVHLH010000215.1 GCF_031082345.1 Brevundimonas sp.
TCCTGGATCGGGTGCAGGATGCCTTCCGGATTGCGCAGCGGCCCGGTGCGGCGGACCGGCGTGGCCGACGGAATGGCCCGGTCCTGCACGTCCGAGGCCCCGCTCGGCGGCGGCGTCGGCGGGCCCGCCAATCCGCCGCCCAGCCGGGCGTCGTAGCCCTGACCGCCGTGGCCGCCGTCCAGCGGCGCCTCGCGCGGATTGTGCCCGTGGGGCGAATGGCTCTGATCGTCGTGCGACATGGCGCTTCGGCGGTCCTTCGTTCGATGGTCCGGCACTATGGCGGATCGCCGCCGCCGAACCGACGGCCTTCCCTCGTTACGCGAAGCTGAGCCGTCGCCGTCAGGTATCGCCGTTAACCGTGCCGCCCGGCAAGTGAAGTTTCGGTCAGGCTGCCGGCGCCCCTCCTTCGTTTTGGCGCCGAGTCCAGTATAAGCCCCGGCATGATGACGCGACTTCTCCTCATCGCGGCGGGGGGCGCCCTCGGCGCCGTCGCCCGCTACGGCGTCGGCCACTGGGCCTTTCGCCTGTTTCCGGCGGCCCAGTGGCCCTGGGGCACGCTGATCGTGAACGTCGCCGGCGGCCTGCTGATGGGCCTGCTGGCCGGCTGGCTGGCCTTCCGGGGCGGGCTGCACGGCGAGTCGATCCGCCTGTTCGCCGCGGTCGGCCTGCTGGGCGGCTTCACCACCTTCTCGGCCTTCTCGCTGGAGACGGCGCTGATGATCGAGCGCCGCCAATTCGCCATGGCCGGGGGCTATGCCGCCGTCTCGGTGGTCCTGTCGATCGTCGCCCTGTTCATCGGCCTGATGGTCGCCCGCCGCGCCTTCGGAGCCGCCCTTTGACTGACGACCCCATCCAGGACGCCGAACCCGCCCCGAAGCGCGAGGTCCAGACGATCTATGTGGCCGAGGCCGAGGACGGGATCCGCCTCGACCGCTGGTTCCGCCGGCGCTGGCCGCACCTGTCCAACATCCAGGTGCAGAAGATGGCCCGCAGCGGCCAGATCCGCGTCGACGGGGCCCGCATCAAGCCTGAAGGCCGCCTGACCGCCGGCGCCGCCGTGCGCGTCCCGCCGATCCCGGACGACACCTCGCGTCAGGCCGGCGACGTCCACACCCTCAGCGCCCAGGATATCAAATTCGCCAAATCCCTCGTGCTCTACGAGGACGACATGGTCATCGCCATCAACAAGCCGCATGGCCTCGCCGTTCAGGGCGGCACCAAGACCAGCCGCCACGTCGACCGCCTGCTGTCGGCCTGGGGGGAGGGGATGGACCGCCCGCGTCTGGTCCACCGCCTCGACCGCGACACCTCCGGCGTCCTGCTCCTCGGCAAGGGCCCCGAGGCGGCCAAGCGGCTGGCCGGCGCCTTCGCCCGGCGCCAGGCCAAGAAGACCTATTGGGCCATCGTCATCGGCAATCCCAAGCCCGCCGCCGGGCAGATCGACCTGCCGCTGAAGAAGACCGGCATCAACGACTTCGAAATGATGCGCCCCGCCGACCGCAAGGACCCGCGCGCCGAGCCCGCCGAGACCGCCTTCGCCACCCTCTCCAGAGCCGCCCACCGCGCCTCGTGGATGGCCCTGCGGCCCTTCACCGGCCGCACCCACCAGCTGCGCGCCCACATGGCCGCCATCGGCCACCCGATCCTCGGCGATCCCAAATACGGCGACGAGAAATCGAAGGAGCTGTCGGGCCCGCTGAAGCTCCAGCTCCACGCCCGCCGCATCGAGCTGGACCACCCGTCGGGCGGCAAGCTGATCGTCGAGGCCCCGCTCAGCCCCGAGATGAAGGCCGGCTTCGCCCATTTCGGCTTCGAGGAGGCTGAAGGCAACGAGAGCGATCCGTTCGAAGGGGTGAAGCGGCTGCGATGACCCGCCCCCTCGCAGTCTTCGACATCGACGGAACCCTGGTGGACAGCCGCGCCTCGATCCATCGCGCCGCCTGCGAGGCCGCGCGCGACATCGGCCTGCCCGAGCCCGAGTACGACCGCGTCCGCATGACCGTCGGCCTCAAGCTGGAGCAGGCCATGGCGGTGCTCGAGCCGGGGCTGGACGCGGAGACCCTGGCCCGGTTCATCGCCGGCTTCCGCGCCAGCTTCAACCGCATGTACGCGGAAGGCCACGAGGAGCCGCTCTATCCTGAGGCCATGAGCACCCTGCGCCGCCTGCACCGCGACGGCTGGCGTCTGGCGCTGGCCACGGGCCAGAACCGCCGCGGCGTGGCCCGCAACCTGGCCCGCGAGGGCTGGGCCGACCTGTTCCTGTCGTCCCACTGCGCCGAGGACGGGCCCGGCAAGCCCGACCCGGCGATGCTGCACGCCGCCATGGCCGCCTGCGACTCCGATCCGGCCCGCACGGTGATGATCGGCGACACCGCCCATGACATCACGATGGCGATCAACGCCGGCGTCCTGCCGCTGGGCGTGGCCTGGGGCTTTCACACGGTCGAGGAACAGCGGGCCGCGGGGGCGCGTCACGTCGCCGGGACCTTCTCCGAGCTGACGGTGGTGCTGGACGGCTTCGCCGACCTGACCCGCGCAGCCTGAGCCTCAGACCAGCAGCCAGATTCCGGCGATCAGACACACCGCGCCGAAGCCGATGCCGATGGCGATGACGCGGAGGTTCATCTTCGACAAATCCTTGCCCGCATGGGTGTCCAGCCGCGCCGAGACGGCGCAGGCGCGGCGCTCGGCCATGACCACGAGGAAGATGGCCAGCAGGATGAAGACCGTCGCGATGGCCTTGGGGGCCCAGGCCGGCTCCATGGCGTTGAACAGGGCGTTGAAGGCCAGGCCGATGCCGATCGCCGCCATGGCCGTCCGCGCCCACCCCGCGAAGGTCCGCTCATTGGCCATGGCCGTGCGGTCCTCGGCCAGATCTGTGCGGTTCTCGGCTAGTTCCTCGCGGTCTGAGCCCCGGTCTTCCATCGGCGCGGTCGCCCCTCTCAGCGTTGCGGTACAGCCGACCTAACCACGCCCGCCGCGGGTCGTTCCCTGTGGAGGGGGCGGCCCCACCGCGCTATACGCCCCGTCATGAGCCACATCCCGTCCCTCGATCCCAACGTCGCCGCCCGCAAGGGCTTTCGCGAGTCCGAGGAGCGTCTGAAGCGCTTCTGGACCGCCGTCGACGTGGCGGAAGGCGAGGGCGCCCAAGGGTCGTCCTGGGCCGTAACCCTCGACGGCCGCACGCCGAAGACGCCGGCCCACGCCCCGCTGCGCCTGCCGACCGAGGCCGCCGCCCGTCTGGTCGCCGACGAATGGGCCGCCCAGGGCGAGTTCATCGACCCGGGAACCATGCCCGCCACCCGCCTGGCCTCGACCGCCATCGACCGCGTCAGCCAGGTGCGCGAGGCCGTGGCCGACGAGATCGCCGCCTTCGCCGGCTCGGACCTGGTCTGCTACCTCGCCGACCATCCGACCTCGCTGGCCGTCGAACAGGCCTCCTGCTGGACGCCTTGGCGCGACTGGGCGGCCTTGGAGCTGGGCGTGGTGCTGGAGCCGGTCGAGGGCGTCATCCACCGGGCCCAGGACCCCGCCGCCGTCGCCCGGACGCGCGAGCTGGCCCTGCGCCTCGACGACTTCGCCTTGACCGGCCTGGCCATGGCCACGCCCCTGCTGGGCTCCGCCGTCCTCGCCTTCGCCCTGCAGCGCGGCCGGGTCGAAGGCGAGGCGGCGTTCGAACTCAGCCGCCTCGATGAGGCCTTCCAGGAACGCCAGTGGGGCGTCGACGCCGAGGCCGCCGAACGCACCGCCGCCCGCCGCGCCGAAGCCGTCCTGCTGGACCGATGGTTCAGGGCGCTGGAGTCCTAGGTCCGTCCGAAGGCGGGCGCGGGGGCGCTTGCCTCCGCCCCCGGCCCTCCTTAAGCCTCGCGCTCAAGGAGACCCGACCATGCAAGACATCCTCGAACAGCTCGAAGCCCGCCGCGCCGGGGCCCGTCTCGGCGGCGGCGAGAAACGCATCGCCGCCCAGCACGCCAAGGGCAAGCTGACCGCCCGCGAGCGCATCGAGGTGCTGCTCGACGAGGGCTCGTTCGAGGAAACCGACATGTTCGTGGAGCACCGCTCGCACGACTTCGGCATGGAGAAACAGCGCGTCCCCGGCGACGGCGTGGTCACCGGCCGCGGCACGATCGGCGGGCGCCTGGTCTATGTCTTCTCCAAGGATTTCACCGTCTTCGGCGGCTCGCTGTCAGGCGCCCACGCGGCCAAGATCGTCAAGATCCAGAAGATGGCCCTGACCAACGGCGCCCCGATCATCGGCCTGTTCGACGCCGGCGGCGCCCGCATCCAGGAGGGGGTCGAGTCCCTCGCCGGCTATGCCGACATCTTCCTGCAGAACACCCTGGCCAGCGGCGTCATCCCCCAGATCAGCGTCATCATGGGCCCCTGCGCCGGCGGCGACGTCTATTCCCCCGCCATCACCGACTTCATCTTCATGGTGAAGGACACGTCGTACATGTACGTGACCGGCCCCGACGTGGTGAAGACGGTCACCAACGAGGTGGTCACCCACGAGGACCTCGGCGGCGCCCGCGTCCACGCCGGCAAGTCGGGGGTCGCCGACGGCGCCTTCGAGAACGATCTGGAGGCCCTCAGCGAGGTCCGCCGCCTGATCGGCTTCCTGCCCCTGTCGAACCGCGAAAAGCCCCCGGTCCGCGACTCCTACGACGACCCCGAGCGCGACGAGGCCAGCCTCGACACCCTGGTTCCGGCCAATCCGAACCAGCCCT